>NZ_QJUG01000007.1 GCF_003426775.1 Allorhizocola rhizosphaerae
GGGCAGCGGCTCGGGCGCGGGCGGCAGGTCGGCCGCCCACTCCGGGAACAGCGGGCGCAGCGCACCGGCCAGGCCGCTCAGCCGTGGCCCGGACGGCCGGTCGGCGAACTCGCGGACCGCGTCGACCACGGGCCCGAGCGTGTACGGCTCGCGCAGCGGCGGGCACACGCCCATCAGGGCGCGGGCGTGCGCCGATGCGAGGAACTCGCGCAGCAGCCGGCTCTTGCCGATGCCCGCCTCCCCTTCGAGCAGCACCACGAACGGCGGCCGGGTCAGGGCGTGGTGCAGCGCGGCCAGCTCGCGTTGCCGCCCGACGAACGCCGGGGCGGAAAGAGCCGGGAGCAGGCCCGCACCGGAAAAGCCGCGTGATCGTTCAATGAAGCGATTTTTCACGCTGCGCGGGCCGAATGTCCATTGTCTACTCGTCAGTTGCCAAACCTTTACCGCACCTTACCGGTGGGGCCTTCTGGGCAAAAGCGATGAAGCGGCACCCGTTGGCGGGGTGCCGCTCGTTGTCGGCGGCTGGTCGCGCTAGTTGCGCTGGACGTTGAGGCCCACCTGCGGAGCCGCGTTGAACAGCTCGTCCAGGTGCGAGGTGATCACCGGGATTGCGTCGGCGGCAAGCTGCTTGACATCTGCGTCGGTACCGTGGGCGGACTCGTCCTCGGCGTTGTCCTTGCTGTCCTCATGCGAGGCGATCTGGGTACCGACCCAAATCTGGTCCCAGTGCTGGCCGGCCGGCGTGACGTCCAGGATCGCGGCGGCCGCCGCCCGCTCGTTGCCGGTCCCGCTGGGCAGGTCCACCCCGAGCTGCTGGGCCACCTGCTGCAGGGCGTCGTCGAGCTTGGTGTGGTCCTCGACCATCTTGGCGCCCAACTGCTTGACCGTGTCCGAGGTGCCCTTTTCCTGCGCCAGCCTGCCCGCCGCGATTTCGGCCAGGTTGCCCTGGTGCGCCTCGGTCAGGTACTCGCGGTCCATTGCGGACAGCTGTCCTCCGCCGGGACTCGGCGAACCTCCGGGACTCGGCGAGCGGCCAGGACTGGGCGAACCGCCAGGGCTCGGCGAACCTCCTCCGGGGCTCGGCGAAAGCGCCGGGGACTCCTCCGGGATGATCGGGCTCGGCATCTGCTCGGCCGGGCTCGGCATCGTCGGCTCGTCCGGCGACGGCTGTGCCGCGCTCGGCGCGGCCGACAGCACGACTGCGGCCAACGCGGAGATCAAGACGGTCGCTACTCTCATGACTGGTACCCCCGTAAATTGCTGTTTTCGTCGGCCGTCTCATTCCCCACACACTGTCCGTCAAACATCGACTACGCTGGGTGCGGGACGGCGGCCCGCCCGGGGACCGCCGCACTGCGCTTCGCTTCGTCGCGTGCTGGGCTGGAGTGCGCTGATCAGGAGGAGGCGGGGGATTCGGCCGTCCGGCTGGAGTGAGCCCGGGGTGCGGACTTGCCGGCCAGCAACGCGTCCAGGGACCAGCGCCCCGGCCCGAGCGCGGCGATCAGCAGGAACGACCAGCAGAACAGCGCCGCCAGCTCACCGCCGTTGTTGAGCGGGAGCAGGGCGATGGGCTGGTGCACGACGAAGTAGGCGTACGCCATCGAGCCCGAGCACAGCAGCGCTGCCATGCGGGTGCCCAAGCCCGCAAGCACCAGCAGACCGCCGGCGAGCTGAATCGCCGCTGCCCACCACCCCGGCCAGGCCGCGAACTCGATCGCGCGACCCGATCCGCGGTTGCCCCCGAAGACTCCGAACAGTGACGAAACTCCGTGCAAGGCGAACAGCAGTCCCAGTACCACCCGGAACAGCGCCGTGGTCACCTCGGCGAAACGATTACCTGACACAGTGTGCATCCTTTCGACTTTCCCACTATATGGAAGGGCATGGATGCATTGTAGATCGCGAATCGCGCCTATCGGAAGGCGCGAATATTCCTGTACCACTATGTGAGCACAGTTAGCCTTCTTTCGCGCGGGCGCGGTAGGCGGCCACCGTGGTACGACTGGCGCAAGTGTTGGAGCAGAAGCGGCGCGTCCGGTTGCGCGACTGGTCGACAAAGTAGCGGGCGCAACCGCTTGCGGCGCACCGCCCGAGGGTCAGCCCCGGGTCGCCGGTGGCAACGTGCGCCAGCGTCGCGGCCACCGTTCGGCCGATCCAGCCGACCGGCTCGCTGCCGTCGTGGGCAAAGTGAATGTGCGGAATCCCCGCGCCGTCGTGTGTGGACAGATGCATCCTTGGGGGGTACCGCTTGAGCAGCTCATCGACCGCGGTGGGCGGCTGTGCGTCGACTACCTGGGCGAGCGCGTGATCGATGAGCCGCAGCAACGGGGCCAGCGCGCCCGCGGCCGGGCGGGCGACGTGGTGCTGTTCGAGCATTTCGCGCCCGTCCTGGGAGAGGTCGTCGGCGCCGCCGGAGTTCACGAGCTCGACCGCGAACCGGGTCACGTTCCCCAAGTAGTCCACGTAATCCACTTGACCACCTACATCCGTCCCGCATAACGTAGGCCCCATGATAACAAACGACGCCTACCCAATGGTTCGTGCACTGCATCGGGCGGGTGAGTGGGCGGCAGCACTCGACCTGCTCGGCGACGCCGATCCCGAGCTGCGCGCCCAGATTCTGGTCGACTGGCACTTCTGGAGCGTGGGCGACCACGACGCGGCCGAGGCCGCCATCGCCGCGCTCGACCCGGCGTCGGTCCGGGCGCGCTACCTGAGCGCGGCCCTCGCATACGCCCGCGTGCTGTTCAACCGAGGTGCACGGCCCGACGACCCGCAGGTGATCGAGTCCGGCTTTCGCGCGGCCCTCGACGACCCGGCACTGAGCGGGTGGGCAAACTTCAAGCTCGGCATCTTCGCCGACAATGTGATGCACGACCCGGCCACGGCTCTCGCCCACTTCGAGGCGGCGCATAAACTCTGCGAGGGCGATCCCATGCTGGAGTCCTATGTGGTGCGTCACCTCGGTGGCCACCTGCTCGACGCCGGCCGGCGCGACGAGGCCATCGACCTCCTGCGCCGATCCCTCCACCTGCGCGCCGCCCTCGGCGCCCGCCCGCAGGTCGGCGCTGCCGCAGCCACCCTCGCCGGCGAGCTGCCCGAGGGCCCCGAGCGCGACACCCTCCGTCAAACCGCCGCCCTCGTGGGCACCGACCTCAACGTCCCGTTCCTGCGCTAGCCACCACGAGATCGTCTGGTCCTGCGCGCCTGGCAAGCGGGGAGGGTCTGCCGGGTCACGTGCATGAGCCGCCTGACGAGCCGGCGGCCTGGTAGGCCACGAGAGCGATACGGCGTCTGGATCAGCCCAGGTCGGCCACCACGCGCTCGGACTCCTCGGCGAACTCATGCGAGTACACCGGCGCCCGCCCCGGGTCCGTATCCCGCGCGGCAGCCGCGGCCGCAGCCGCGCCAAAGGTCAGCACGGCGCCTGCCACAAGACAGCCGATCAGCATCCTCTTTTGCATGCCTTCACGTTCGCGCCGCCACCCACCACGCGTCGTCCCGCAGCCACCGTATTCGGTAATACGTCCCGCAACGTATGTACACTGTCGCCGGTGTGGCGGATCGCTGATTATCAACGGGCGGAGGCTCCCACGACCGAGCCGGTCACGAAGTTCGGCGGTCAGCCCAGCTGGCTCACCGAGCCGCAGTGGCCGCTCAGCGCGAGCTGGGGCACGCCGATGCGCTTCGTGTGCCAGATCGCCCTGGACCCCGAACTGGCCGGCGATAGTCCGGCCCGGCTCGCCTACATCTTCGTCACGCACGCAGACCACGGCCGCGACGCCGACGACTTCGACCCGGACGTCATTTTGCCCGACGGCGGCGAAAACGCCGTGATAGTCCAGCCAGGCGGCACCTACGACGGCCCGACCGCGCCGCTTACCGAAGGCCCGACGCTCTACCACAAGGACGGCTCCCCCGCCGAATACACCGTCGAACTCATCCGCAGCGACGATGGCGCAGACGAGGACGATGACGTAATCGGCGGGGAGACCGTGCAGCACGACCTGCCGGGCGATGGTGCGCCGTGGCGCCCGTTGCTGCGCCTCGCCACCAACTGGACCCCGTTTTATCTCAACCTCGGCGCCGCCCCCGTCGCATTCGCGTTCCTGTCCGCCGACGGCCGTGCGGGTTGCCTACTCGTCGAGGACTCCTAGCCGTTCTTTCAGATCCGCGAAGTCCTCGAAATCGGGCGTGCGCGCCAACACCTGCTCCACGATGCGATAGGCCTCATCGTCACGGCCCATCGCGAGCAGGATGCGCACCTTCGTGTCGCGGATGTAGTCGTAATCCGGCTCGGACGCGAACGCCAACGCACGCTCCACAGTGGACAGTGCCTTGTCCAACTCGCCGCTCTTCATCAGATGCCACGCGAGCGCGTTGCCCGCCCGCCGCGTGACCTCCTGCTGGAACGCGCCCTCGTCGGTGTAGTGCCACACCATGCCAGGTGGCGGCACCAGCGCGAGCGCCTCCTCCGCGTACCGCATCAGCTTTTCGGTCATGTCGGTCTGCTCAAGCGCGACGACCAGCCCGTAGTGGGCATACAGCTGGTCATAGTCCGAGAACCGCGCGCCGGGCCGGCAAAGCGCGATCGCCTCCTCGAAGCGGGCGATGGCCTCCTCCGGGTCGGCACTGCTTCCCCGCTTCACGAGCTCGTGCACGGCCTGCCACGTCGGATGGTCGACCTCACCGGTGCGAGTGTCCACATTGCGCAGGTCGATGCGCACCTCCGGAAACACCTCTTGCAACCGATCCAATGTGGACGAGTCGAGCTTGGTGTAACGCAGGTCGGCAAACTCCAACCCTGCCAGACTGTAGAACGACTCGGGCAGTGTAGTCAGCTCGTTGAACGACAGGTCCAGCCGGCGCAGGTCGGACATGGCCGCGAACGCCTCGTCTGGCAACGCGGTCAACGCGGGCCGGCCGTCTTCCTCACCCCACCGGTCGATGCCCAACTCTTCAAGCGTGGCAATGCTCCACACACCGTCCAAAAGCGAGTTGCTCGGATAGCGGCCGGCGTTGCCGCTGCGACCGTCCATTCGCAACACTCGCAGCCGCGGCAGCTTCGCCAGATCAGGCAACCGCTCGACATGGCCGAGGGCGGCATCGAGATGCAACTCCTCCAGCTGTGTGAGCGCAAGCAGTTCATCGGGCACCTCGCCGAGGACCGCCAGCGTCAGGTCAAGTTTGCGCAGCCGCGGCAGTCGCGTGACCACCATCGGGAAGCCACCCGGGCAGTGCAGCCGGTACAGGTCCAGATCGACCAATGTGGACAACCGCGACAGCGCATCCGGGACAGGGCACTCCAGATCGCCGGCCCGCAACACTTCCAGCACCGGCAGATCACCGAGCTCGTCGGGCAGCGCTTGGAACCGGTTGCCGGAGATGTCAAGCACGCGAAGGTTTTTCAGCTGCCCCACCGCCGGGGTCAGCTCCTTCAGGCTGATGCCGGACAGGTCGAGCTCCTCCAGCGCAACCATCTCCGCCACCCGCTCGGGAATGCCCGCAAGCTCGGTGTTGCGAGACAGCGACAGCTTGCGCAGGTGGGGAAACGCGAACAACTGCTCGGGAAACTCCCGCAGCCGGCAGTCCGCAAGGTCCAACTCGGTAACCTCAACCGCACTCTCAAGCAGCGCGTCCAGTTTGGACAAGGTAGCCAGATGCGCAGGCGTAGCCGTGGGGCGCAGAATCGGCCGCCCCTCCCGCAGCGCATCCTCCACTTTGTCCTCGTCGGCGCGGCCATCCCTGCCCAACAGCTCGGGCAGGATCACCTCGTCCAGCTCCTCGTCGGTGAAGTCGACCGGGCAGTTCGTCCGGTACGGATCGCCGACCACCACCGCGTCCGGCTGCTGCGCGAACGTCAGGTTGAAGTACAGCGTGCTCACGATGATCTTCGCTCGGGTCGCGCCGCGCACCTCCAGAAAACCGCCGTCGTCGCCATGATGGCCCTGCACGCCGTTGTCGACCAGCAGGTCGCCCCGCACGACGAGGGTCGGGCAGCCGCGCAGGAACACGTTGCGGGCGCGCAGGGTGCCCGTGACGAGCACGAAGTTGCCGCTGCTCCAATCCCACCAGTCGAGGTCGCCGTCGACGGTCAGATCCCCGTCGACGATCACGTTGTACCGTACCCAGTCGCCCGCGGACTCGGCGGCGAAGTCGCCCGCCACGTGCAGGCCGCCCTCGTACAGCCGGATCTCCTGTCCCTCCGCGAATTCCTGGTAGGGGTACTCGACGTCGCCGGAGACGGCAAAGCGCTCCTCGGCCTGTTCAGCGTCGATTATTCGGTACCCGGAAGAAGGCTCGGTGATGGCGGTCATAACGGCAGAGAATACGGCCACCCGCGCACCGCTATATTGCTGACCATGTCCGAGCTCATACAGACCAGTGAATCCGACGCGGCCGGGGAGAAGGCCGCGCAGGTGCCACCGGAGCCGGTGCGCAAGGCCGACACTCGGCGCGCCTGGCTGGCATCGCTGCTGGCCGGATATTGGGTATGGCTCACCGGGCTGGCGGCGTACACACTGGTCACCGCTGTGTCCTGGTTGCCGTTCGAGGAGCTGGCCAGCAAGGCCGGGCCCCCGCCGGAGTCCGTGGACCGGCTCGTCGCGGCGTGGCATCGCTGGGACACGGTGTGGTATGTGATCATCGCCGATTCGGGCTACGAATACGACCAGCGCTCCACCGCGTTCTTCCCGCTCTATCCGATGCTCATCCGCGTCATGAACCCCGTGTTGCCGGGCGGCACGTTCGAGGCGGCGCTGATCGTGTCCATCCTGTGCTGCCTGGCCGCGCTGGTGCTGGTGCACCGGCTGACCGCGGAGATGCTCGGCCCCGCGCACGCCCAGCGGGTCGCCTACTACCTGTTGGCCTTCCCCACTGGGTTCTACCTGATCGCCGCGTACAACGAATCGCTTTTCATCGCCCTCGCGGTGGCGTCGCTGTACTGCATGCGCCGCGGGCACTGGTGGATGGCGGGCCTGTTCGCCGGTTTCGCGGGCGCCACCCGGATGGCCGGCGTCATGTTGGCCCTCGCTTTCGTGTACGAATACCTTCGCCAGCGCGGCTGGCGCGGCATCCGGCTCAATGTGCTGGGGCTCGGGCTGGTGCCCGCCGGGCTGGGCGTGTTCATGTTCTACTGCTGGCGCGTGCTCGGCGATCCGCTGCACTTCATGGAGTCGCAGAAGGCCTGGTTCCGGTACGGCTTCAAGGCACCGTGGATCACGGTGACCGAGGTGATCGACTTGATCGGCCGCACGGATCCGTTCTTCGGGCCGACGACCATCCGCAACATCATCAACCTGACGGCGGCCCTGGGCTTCCTGGCCCTGCTGGTCCTCGCGCTGGTCGGCCCGTGGAAGCTGGGCAAGGACCACGCCTATCTCGTGGTGTTCGCGGCGGCCATCATCCTCATGCCACTGTCCAATCCCATCCACTCGCACTATCCACTGAGCTCGATGTGGCGGTACATCCTGGAATGCACGGTGGCGTTCATGGTGCTTGCCCGGATGGGGCGCGACCGCTTCTTCGACCGCGGCTACCTGGGCATCGCCCTGATGTTGCAGGGAGCCATGGTGGTCACGTTCGTCCACGACCAGTTCGTGGCCTGATCACGGCCCGGCCCCGGGCGGTGGGTTCCGCTCGGGGCCGGGTGCGTGCAGACAGGGGTCAGCTCGTCGGCGCCATGTAGAGCAGCGGTCCGACCGCAACCGGCGTGGCGGTGCTGACCAGGTAGTTACGCACCTGCAGCGGGGTCCAGCCGGGGTTGTTCTGCAGCACGCGCGCGGCCGCCCCGGCCACGTGCGGGGATGCCATCGAGGTGCCACTCAGCGAGGCGGTGGCGGTGTTGCTGGTGTACCAGGCCGACAGCACGCCGACCCCGGGAGCCCAGATGTCAACGCACGAGCCGAAGTTGGAGAAGGACGCGCGGGCGTCGTTGCTCTGGGTCGCGCCGACCGTGATCGCGTTGGGCGTGGAGGCCGGGGAGTAGTTGCAGGCGTTGGCGTTGGAGTTGCCCGCGGCCACCGCGTAGGTGACGCCGTCGGCGATGGAGTTCGTGACGGCGTTGTTGACCGAGGTGTTCAGGCCGCCGCCGAGGCTCATGTTCGCCACGGCCGGCTGCCCGGCCTGGTGGTTCGACGTCACCCAGTTGATCCCGGCGATGACGCCCGACCAGCTACCGCTGCCGGCGCAGTTGAGGACGCGCACGCCGACCAGGCGGACGTTCTTGGCCACACCGTAGGTCCGGCCGCCGGTCGTGCCGCCGACGTGGGTGCCGTGGCCGTTGCAGTCGTCGGCGGGCAGCGCGCCGTCGACGGCGTCGTAGCCGTGGACGGCCCGGCCGCCGAAGTCGGTGTGGCTGATCCGCAGGCCGGTGTCGATGATGTACGCGGTGACGTTGGTGCCCGTGCTGACATACGTGTAGGTGGTGCTCAACGGCAGTGCGCGCTGGTCGATGCGGTCCAGGCCCCACGGCGGGTTGTTCTGCGTGACGTCGATCTTCGCGATGCCGTCCTGTTCGACGTAGGCGACCGACGGGTCGGCCGCGAGGCGCTTGGCGTCCTTTTCGGACAGTTCGGCCGAGAAGCCGTTGAGCGCGTCGCCATAGGTATGGCGCACCGTCGCGCCGTACCGTCCGGCCAGGGTCTTGGCCACCGCGGCGACCGCGGTCTGCTGGGTGCCGACCCGGCCGCCCACGGCGCTGTCTTTGAGCACGACGATGTAGCTGCCCGGTATGGCGTCCGCGGTGCGCAGGATCTCGCCGGTGGCGTATGCGGCCGACACCGGGCTCCCGATCATCGCGCTGGCCACAGCCGCGGCCGCGGCGATGCCCAGTGCGGCCAACCGGTACGTGTGCGGGAATGTCATTCCCCGACTCCTTTTCCTCCGCCGTCCTCCCCGGGGGTCTGGGGAGGACGGACTGAACGGTTGACCCAGATCTTACTCACGGATTCACCTATGTGGATATCACCGCGAAGAGTCCGATGTTCGACTGCACCGAGCGCGGCCGGTCAGCGATAGCACCGCCAGGCATACGGGTCGCCGGCCCTCGTCGAACGCGCGTATGCGCCCGTGCCATACGAGTCACGGCAGGCGACGTTCAGGTCCACAGCGGACGAGGAGAGGAGCCGGACGCATCGCCAGCGCCCGTCGCTGAGCGCATCCGCCGAGCCGCCGCTGTGCCGGTCGCAGTACCGCTGGACCATGTTCTCCACCCCGCCACCGCTCGACGGTCCGAGCAGGACCGGGTCCGGGCTACGGGTCGGCGTCGGTGTCGGCGACACACTGGCCGTCGTGGACGGCGCCGCGGACGGACTGCGCGGTGTCGGGGAAGCAGACGTCACCGACGGCAGCGGCAAATCCGGGAGAATCAGCGGCTCCTCGCTGATCTCCGGTGACATGGCAGGCAGCGGCGCCGGCAGCGCTCCTTGCGGCGCGGGGTCCGATCCCCACATGAACGGCATGACGCACAGCAGCGTCCCCACGGCCAGCCCGCCCACCGCGATCAGCAACAGCCAGCGCCGCCTGCCCGCCCATCCGCGCGTCGCGGGCTCCAGGCGATGGCTGCGCGGGATCCGGCCGCCGCCCTCATCGAACTCGGTCTCCCACGAGCCGGTCGGGGCATCCCACGAGTGGTCCTTCTCGCGAAAGTACTGGTAGTCGTCATTGGACAGGTAGTCGTGCGGCTCCAGATATTCCTGTTCCCGCACAGAGTCGTCGGACGGGCGTTCGTGATGTCTCGCGTGCCGGCCCCCGCGCTGCGGTTCCAGTCGATGCCCGCCAGCCCGATCGGCGGAACGAGCAGACCTCTCGCCCACGACCGCCAGCCTCCTCGCCGTACACCGAACGCCGTCACACATCGCCGATATATCAGGATCGACGGCCATAATGGCCGGTCCGCGCCGATTCCGCAACTTTTGACGCGATCATTCCCAGGGGCTTGAAGTATTCTTAGAGATAAATTAATCTATTTGGTACGTCTCGGGAGCCACCGGCACGGTGCAACGCCAGCAAGGGTCCGACTGTCCAGGGGCAGGCAGTCTGCGCGTCGGCTCATGAAGAGCCGCGCTTTTCGTTCGTTTCCAGCACCCGACGACCTTGCTGTGCTGCCGCCGTGCTCACGTCCCTTCGAGTGGCCGTGCATGTCCACCACCATGCCGCAACCGCATGCGTGGGGCAACCGAGAGCCTGGCGCTGCCGGGCCGCCTCGACGCGGCTACCACCTGTTTTCCCATCAGTGGAGGTAAAAAATGTTCCCCACGGCAAGACGCTCGCGGCTTTCGGCCGTCCGAGCGCTGGCCATCGTGGCCGCCACACTGGCGTTGGCGGTCGGCGGCCTGCCCGGCATCGCTTCGGCCCACGGAAGCACGACCGATGCGGCGTCGCGCAACTTCGGTTGCTGGCAGCGCTGGGGCACCCGCCACCTGGACCCGGCGATGCAGACCCAGGACCCGATGTGCTGGCAGGCCTTCCGGGCCAACGCCGACACCATGTGGAACTGGATGAGCCTGTTCCGTGAGGGTGTCGCGGGCAACCACCAGGGTGCCATCCCCAACGGCCAGCTCTGCAGCGGCGGACGCACCCAGGGTGGCCGGTTCGCCTCGCTGGACACGGTCGGCAACTGGACCGCGAAGAACGTCGGCCGCAGCTTCACCATGCGGCTGTTCGACCAGGCGAGCCATGGCGCCGACTATGTCCGGGTGTACATCACCCGGCAGGGCTTCAACCCCACCACCCAGGCCCTGGGCTGGAACAACCTTGAGCTGGTTGCCCAGGTCGGCAACCGGCCGGCATCGACGTGGCAGCAGACCAACTCGCCACACGCCGGGGTCGCGCTCAACATCAGCGTCAACGCGGGCAGCCGCAGCGGCCGTCACATCGTCTACACCATCTGGCAGGCGAGCCACTTCGATCAGTCGTACTACTTCTGCAGCGACGTGAACATCACCTGATTTTCCGGTACCCGACGCGAGCACGCCGGTCCGCCATCGTGGCGACCGGCGTGCCCTGTGAGCCATATAGGACGGCTATGCGCAAGCTCCTGCCTCTCGTCATCTGCGCGCTTGTCGTGCTCCCCCCGGCGCCCGCGCACGCACACGCCGCGCTCATCGCCAGCAACCCCGCGCAGGGCACGATCGTGCAGTATCAACCCACGCAGATCGATCTGACCTTTAGCGAACCCGTCACACCGGTGGTCGACAGAATCCGGATCATCGGACCGGACGGGCAGCGGTGGGACAGGGGCACGCCGCAGGCCGAGGGCACGGAGCTGCGCATCCCGATGAACGAAAACCTCCTCTACGGCACCTATCTGGTGAGCTTCCGGGTGATCTCGGCCGACTCCCATCCGGTACCGGGCGGGTTCACGTTCCATTACGTCGAGCAGTCCACGTCGCCCGTGCCCGCCGTCGCACCCGAACCCGAGGACGACCCGGCCGTCAGCAGGCTCATCATGCTGGCCAAATACGTCGGCTACGCCGGGCTCGTGCTGCTGGGCGGCGCCGCGTTCGTCCTCACCCGGCTGTGGCCCGCACGGCTGGACCGGCGCGGGCCAAAACGCTTGCTGTGGCTCGGGCTTGGCCTCGTCGCCGCGTCCACCATCGCCGCGCTGGCGTTGCAGGTGCCCTACACCGGGCTGAGTTGGCGCGACGTGGTGGCCAGCCCGTTCGGCATCGCCCTGCTGATTCGGCTCGCCACGCTCGTGGTCGGCGCGATCCTGTTGCGGCCGTTAATCAACGGTGGCGGAGGCACCGTCGCGCGTGCGCTGGTGCTGGGCGTGGCGGCGATCGGCGCCGTCACCTGGCCGCTGACCGGGCACCCGGTGGGCTCACCGGTCCCGCCGGTGTCGGTGGTGGCCGATGCGCTTCACCTGGCGGGCGTTTCACTGTGGCTGGGCGGACTCGCCATGCTCGCCCTGTTCCTGCTGCGCCGGGCCAACGATGACGAGTTGTGCGACATCCTGCCGGTGTGGTCGCGCTGGGCCGGCATCACCGTGTCAGCAGTGCTGCTCGGCGGCGTCGTCTCGGCTTTCATCGAGGTGGGCACGGTGACCGCGCTTTACCAAACCCCGTACGGTCGGTACCTTCTGATCAAAATTGCCCTGGTGGCATTGGTGATCGGCGCGGCAATGCTCGCCCGGCGCGTCGTCACCCAGGGGCGAATCTCAATCGGGCCAATGGTTCGGGTAGAACTGGCCATCGCCGCCGTCGTGCTCGGCCTCACCGCGACCCTGACCCAGACCACGCCCGCGCGCACAGCCGAGGCCATTGCGCGGATGCCTGCCGCCGAACAGCTTCCGGCCCCCGAGGAGGCGTTCAACACGACGCTGGACTCCAGGCTGTTCCGGCTCAGAATGGCGGTTGACCCGGGCAAGCTCGGTGCCAACACGATCCACCTGTACGCCTACACCCTCGACGACCGGCCGTTGACGGTGCTGGAGTGGAAGGTGACCGCCGCCCTGCCCAGCGCCGGTGTCGAGCCCATCACCGTGCCGATCCAACGCATCGCCGACAGCCACGTCATCGGCCCGGTCACCATGCCCACCCCAGGCGACTGGCTCCTCCGCGTCACCGCCCGGACCACCGAGGTCGACCAGGACACGGTGACCGTGACGGTACCGATCAAATGACCGGCCGCGGCGATGCTTCCCGCAAGGCGATAGCACCATCGCAGCAGCATCTCACCAACGTTTCAGCATTTCTCCAACGGCGGCGATATCGACTTTATGCACGTGATGGGGGTGCAGCACGATGCGCAGGGTGCGACAGACCGGAAAGGCCCGTGACGCGTCCACAAACGACTTCATGGTGGACACCAAAAGGTCTTGATGATCTGCTTCCCTGATGCGCGATCGCGAGGAACCCACCAGGGGCATGTTCACATCGGAGAACTGCCCATGGCGATGGACCGCTTGCCACAGCCGGTCCAGGCTGTGCTGCACCCATGACAACGATGATTGAGCAACCAGATTGTTGCCCATCCTGCTGTAGGCGAGGCAGAAGATGGACCGCCGTCCCTCGCGCAGGACCGCCACCGTGCCCACCGGATAACGGACGAGCTTTCCCAGCGGCTTGTCTGCCCTGCGCTCGTACAGGAGAGGCTCCACCTCGGCAAGCGAACGGTCCAGGTCACGGTCCAGCCGTTCGACATCGTGGCGGTAGATACGGGCAAGCAGCTGACCCTGGGCGCTGTCGCTGGCGATGATGATGTCGTCTTCTGTGGAGGTGTCAAAGGTATCGGTGAAGCCGATGACCAGATCCTCCTGCGGCCACGAGAACAGGTCGCCCGCGACGATGGCGACGTGGACTCGCAGGCCAGTGAGCGTATGGACGAGCAGGACCTGCTGGTCGGCCGCCACCACTTCCCGCGCCGTTGCGATCATCCGATTAGGCCGACCGGTGTCAATCGGAAGCGGCGCGATGTGCCCAAGCTGCACCGGCTCGGCACTGCCGTCCCGGTCCAGCACGGCCGCCGCAACAGCAAGCCCGAACGCGGCAGCGTGCGAGGCTGCCATCGGCTGAGCGCCGCCCCTGTCGGCCCAAGCCTTCTGGCCGTCGGCCAGATCACTGATGCCGCGCACCACCAAGACCGGCACGGACCGGTTGAGATGCCCGGCCAGGGCCACACCGGCACCCTCCATTTCGATCGCGACGGCGTCGTTGAAGTGCTCACGCAGCCATTGCCACATTGGCGTGCTACGTGAGTCGAGCACTACCTCCCCGGCGGCGATCGGCGCGAACCAGACGGTCGGAACGGTAGTCGACGGCGGCAACAGACGCGTCCAGGAGCGGGCGCGGTTGATCGCGCGGGCTCGTTGGTCGAGCTCGTGCGGCGCGTTCCACGCCTGCGGCCGGGCGTGCAGCGACACGCCATCGACGCGGCCACCGTGCAACGCGTAAACCCGTGTCGCGACAACGACATCGCCGATATTCAGGTTGTCGTGCAGGGCGCCGGCGACACCGATGAAAAACACGGCCTCAGGCTGAAACAGGGCGATGGCCCGTTCGGCCAATGTGGCCGTGGCGTTGTTGCCCACCGTGGTGACCGCGAGCGCGACGAACCCCGGACTGCCTGGCAACCGCCCCACCTCAAACAGAGTGCCGGCGGGGTGGGCAACCTCGGCCGGATCGGACAGGTGCGCCAGCACGGCCTGATACTCCAGATCCAGTGCGGTCAACACCACCACGATCGGCTCGACTCCCGCGGCCATCATAGATTCAATTGTGTCACTTTCCGAATGTGGTTCGGTTGCTGACCCAACAACGCTCGAAGAGCTGTGGCGATGCACAGATCAAACAGGCATTCGCACGCCCATGGCACACTTGACAGAGACCTCTGCGTTACTTCATCGACGCCCGGAGTGAGTACACCCAGCCGGTATGGGCCCCTTGGAGATTCCGGACGTTACCTTACATAGACCCCTACCAGAACGTAGCCCCCATCGCGGGTTCGTGGTCCATGCTGCTTCCATGATATCCAACCAAGAACTTCACTCCATCCCACATACCCGACAGCTGCCCCTGCAGATTTCCCGGCCTGTGGAGCCGACCGAGCCGCGTTCGGCGCGAGATGTGTTCGTGGTGCACGGGCGGGACGAGCAGTTGCGTGAGGAATTCTTCGATTTTCTCCGCGCGCTTGACCTGCGGCCGCTGGAATGGGAGACGATCGTTGCGGCGACCGGACAGACCGCGCCTTCCCTCTTGACGGTGATTCTGACAGCCCTGAAGCACGCGCAGGCCATCGTCGTCCTTCTAAGCCCGGACGACATGGTCCAGCTTCACCCCTCGCTACGAGAACCACGCGAGCCGGTCCAGGAAGTATCACCGATGATGCAGCCTCGACCGAACGTGCTCGTCGAACTGGGCATGGCGCTGGCCAGTTGTCCCGAGCAGACGATCGTCGTAGAGGTCGGGCATTTGCGCCCGGTGGCCGATCTCGGCGGGCTGAACGTCATTCGCCTCGACACCGGTGAAGTGGCGCTTGGCAAGCTGGTCCAGCGGCTACGGCTGGCGGGGTGCGACGTCGATGACGGCGGCTCCGATTGGCGCGACGGCCGGCGGTTCGCCAGTCTGGTGGCGCATGATCGTCGCCCAGTCCGGTCGGGTTGGATCGGCGGCCTGTACCGCCTGGGCCGTGTCCACCGATGATCGCGGGTGGCGAAGACCGACAAGCGCATTGCATTCTTCAGCCCACGCCAGGCGTGACCACTAAGTCGTTGTTAGTAGGTTAGGATCTCTCCGGCAACAGCATGTCATTGATGGTTGTTTGTTCAACTGAGGCGTGCGATGCTTGGTGCCTGACATAACTTGACGATAGTTGGCACGGTTCGGAGCGTGCTGAGTGGCGATCGTTCTGCCAAATAGTGATCGGCTGCCACCCGGGCCACGGCGTGAGTTCTTTGAGGCCCTACATGCCTTATACGACACCGCTGGCCGGCCGGGAGCTCGCGTCATCAGTCTTGCGATCCGCCGGAATCGTGATCTGCCAGAGACGGTGTCGCACGAAACAGTCAGCGCGGTGCTGCGCGGGGCCTCCGTGCCGAACTGGGCGAAGGTCCACTCCATAGTCTTGACGCTCGCCGAACTGTCGACCCGGGATTATGATGTCCGCCACCTGATCCAGAGGCTGCAACAGTTGTGGCTGGCGGCCGGATCAAAGTCAAATCTGGCGTCGCCCGTCGCGCCGCAGGAGCTGAAGATCCCGCCAAACGTCAGCAAGGTCCCGTCAAGCATCAATGTGGAGCGTCCGGTCATTTCTGACAGCAAGATCGTCAGTGGATTGCCGGATCGCAATCCCTTTTTCACCGGCCGCGAGCCCCTCCTGGTCGGCATGCGGGACCGATTGCAAGCCAACCGCCATGCCCCTCTGGTGCTGTACGGGCTGGGCGGCGCCGGAAAGACACAGCTTGCCCGGGAATACATCCATCGATACGCAGGTACTTACGCGATCATTTGGTGGGTGTCGGCGGACAGCGCTCAGCAGGCGCGCGCATCGCTCGTGGGCCTCGCCGACCGGCTGCCGGTGCCGATGCACAGCAGTGCCGAACAGACAGTCACTGGCGTGATCCGGCGGCTGGAGTCGGGCCTCTTGCACTACCTTCTCGTGTTCGACGGGGCCAAGGACACGGAGATCCGGCAACTTATCCCAGCGGTCGGCGGCCATGTGGTCGTGACCAGCCGCGACCCGCAGTGGGCGCATGATCCGGCGACTGTCGGTCTTGAGGTACCGGAGTTTGACCAGACGGAGGCCATCCAGTTCCTTCGCAGCCGCGGCAATCAGCTGTCTGATCAAGAAGCCAATCGGTTGATTGAAGCAACCGGCCTGCTTCCGCTCGCCCTCGAGCAGGTCGCCGCGCTACACGAGGCGACCGCACAACCCTGGCAAGAGCTGCTGGCCCAGCTGACGGAGCCGGTTCCCGGTCTCCTGTCGGCCGTGCCACCGACTCACTATCCTCTTACGGTCTCCGCAGCGTTGCGGCTCGCTCTCGCTCAGCTCGCAGCGGCCAATCCAGTAGCCGTGCTGACCATCGAGTTGTTCGCCTGGTTCGGCACGGAACCGGTGTCCATCGTGCTGCTGCGTGCCGGCCGGACCGGCGACATGTCACCACCGCTGGCACGTGCCTTGCGCGATCCGATCCAGCTCCGCAGCGTGATAGCCGATATCAACCGGTTCGGGTTGGCCCGCCTGAACGGCGAGACCCAGCGGATAGAAATACAGCCTCTGATGCGCCTCGCGCTAAGCGATGCCCTGTCATCGGAGGCACTGGAACGGGGCCGACACAACGTGCACGCGATCCTGGCGGCCGCCAACCCGGGCTGGCCGGACAACTTGGCAAGTTTTGACATGCACCGTGAAATGGCCGCGCACGTGTTGCCGTCCGGCCTCGTAGAGTCCACCGTGGACGCCGCTCGGCGGGCGGTCTATCACCAGATACGGTACCGCTTCCTCTTCGGCGACTATCGGGATGCGTGCGACCTGGCCGAAACGGCGGTCAAGACGTGGCAGCGGCCTGATAACTCCCACGGCCAGAACAATGAGTTTGCTCTGCTGGCCACCCGTGAGTGGGCTAACGCGCTCCGGGCGCTTGGTCAGTACCGGCGCGCTCGGGAAGTCACCGAAGACGGAATGAGACGGTTACTGGACGATCCGCGGTATGGCAGTGAACACGCGCACACGATCGCGATGGCCGCGGGCCTGGCCGCGGACCTGCGAATCGCGGGGGAGTACCAGCGGGCGCTGCAAATAGCCGAAGAGAATTCCCGCCGGCACGTCGGCCTATATGGCCAGACAGACCGGCGCACTGCGGTCAGCCAACACAATCACGCCGTGAGCCTACGGCTTGTTGGCGACTTCGAGGCGGCGCGGGTTGTGGACAAGGTGTTGCTGGACCTCCATCACCAGACGCTCGGGATGGAGCATAGTGTGACCTTGCTGTCCATGAACGCGCTTGCCGAAGATTTGTACGGGCTCGGCCTCTACCACGAGGCGCTTGATGTGTTGCAGACATATCTGCCCGCCCAAACCCGCATGCCGGGCTTCACCGACCGCGCAATGCTCCTGGCCGCCCGCACGGCCGCGCTTGTCCGTCGCGCGCTCGGTGCAGAGGCAGAGGCGCTGGAGTCGCTCCGAAACCACTATCACGACAGTGTCGTCTCATTGGGCTCCGATCACGAATACACCTTGGCCGCTGCGATGAGCTATGCCAACGCGCTTCGACAGTGCGGGCAGAACGAAGAGGCATACGTGCACGCCACGGACGCGTTGGGTGCATACAGGCGGACGTTGGGGCGGCGCAATCCGCTCACTCTCGCCGCGGAGGTGAACCTGGCCGTCATCCTCCGTGCCCAGGGCGAGCGCCACCGGGCTGCTCAGGCCGACAGTCTGACCACTGAGGCGCTGCGTAACACGGTCGGGGCCCAGCATCCGTTCACCATCACAGCACTGGTCAATCTTGCGACGGATCACTCGCAGCTAGGCGACGACGTAGGTGCCCGACGCCTATCGGAGAACGCGTATGAACTCGCCAAGCGGTTCCGCGGCGAGAGCCATCCGGTCGCGTTGGCGGCGGGAGCCAACCTTGCCCTCGACCGGATTGCCACCGGCGAGCCGGAGGGCGTCGCGCAGCTGGTAGACAGGGTGCTGGCGGGCATTCGGAATTCACTGGGCCCAGACCATCGGATGTTGACTGAGGTTGACAGTGGTCTCCGGATTGAGTGCGACATCGAGCCCCCCTCCACGTGACGAAACTTGACGCTCTTCCGCGCGTTCCTGACGCTGACCAGAGTGTATTTGCTGCTGATGCGAAATAGGATCTCCTCAAACGACAGAGCATGGTGCCGGGGCCTAGGCGCCTCGGTGGCGTGACCGGTTTGTGGCCTCGGCTCATGCCTTCCGAGTGGGGGTCAACCATGGAAAACGCGTCAACGACAGACAATCCGACCTGGCCGCCGTTGCTCGACGTAACTCGGCGGCCGATGGTGGAGCTGCTCGCAAACGGCGACACGGCACTGGCGCGGTGCACCAATCGGTTGATCCGAAGTCTTGATGACCCCGACGGCGTGATCTCAGCCTTCCAAAACTACGCCTTCCAGAACTTAGCTTCGTGATCGACAGGGTCTCCACCGAGGTCGTTCGAGCGGCGCAGCGGGAGGCCGCCGCATGGCCATACCGCGAGCTCGACCTGGCACGCTTGCGGGCCGATGGTTGGCACCCAACGCCGATCCACGATCTCATACTCAAGGTTCATCAGCGCTGCAATCTCGCGTGCGATTACTGCTTCGTGTACACGCAGGCCGATCAGACTTGGCGCGACCGCCCGGCGGTGATGCCTGACGAAGTTTGGCGCGCTGCAGTGGCAAGTCTCGGCCGTCATGTCCGGCGACATCGGCTCAGCGGTGTCAGAGTGATCCTGCATGGTGGAGAGCCGCTGCTGTACGGTGTGTCCCGCCTCGGCCTGCTGGCGAGCGAGTTGCGCGCCGAAATGCCCGCCGGGTGCAAGGTGCACATCGGCCTGCAGACCAACGGAGTTCTGCTCAACGAGAAGGTAATAGGCTCACTGCGGCAGCATCGGATCATGGTCGGAGTCAGTGTCGACGGGGTCGAGGCAGACCACGACCGGCACAGGGTCGGACCGAACGGCCGGGGCAGCTTCGCCGCTGTCCGGGACGCGATTGATCTGCTTCGCCGGCCGGAGAACCGGTCCATCTACGGGGGACTCCTGTGCACGGTCGCGCCCGAAACCGATCCAATCGCGTGCTACGAGCAGCTGCGTGCCTTCGAACCGCCGATGATTGACTTTCTGCTGCCACACGCCAACTGGGAGCGTCCACCGAGGCGTCCAGCCGGCACGACCACGCCATACGCCGACTGGCTGGTCAGGGTGTTCGATCGGTGGTATGACGAGTCCGACGCGATCAGTGTTCGGTTGTTCGAGGACATCATCACGCTGCTGCTCGGAGGCGGCGGGCAATCCGAGCAGGTCGGGCTCAGTCCATCGGCCATGGTCGTCGTCGAGTCAGATGGGGCGATCGAGCAGGTGGATTCGCTGAAGTCGGCGTATGACGGGGCGTGCGCGACCGGCCTGAACATTCTGCACGACGACCTTGACGCGGCCCTGGAAGATCATGGCATTGTCGCGCGGCAGATCGGCCGGGCCGCTCTGTCGGCGCACTGCCTACAGTGCCCAGTCCACCAGGTCTGTGGTGCCGGCCATTATGTGCACAGATACCGACCTGGTTCCGGCTTCCGCAATCCATCGGTGTACTGCGAGGACATGCGGATTTTGATCGGGCACATTCGCGACCGTGTCGCGGCGGAGATTCGGCAACGGGAGACCGAGGTCGTGGAAGCACGATGACAACGACGACATACCACATTCTCGGACCGGAAACACTCGATAAGCTTGCCGAAGGCGGCGGCGGTCCGGCGGCCATCGACGAGCTGCGTTCCGCACAACTCAGCAAGCATCTGCTGCTTGCCAGATATCTTCTGGAGCAGTGGCCCGGCCCCGCTTCCGAACGCGACGCCATTGCCGATGCACTCGATCGGGCCCGCACCGAGGGCCCGGACAGATTCGCGGAAACGTTCGGTGCGCCGCTGGTCGGGGCGTGGAGTGCGATCACTGCTCAGGCGGGCAGCCGGGGACAGGCCTCCGAGGCGGATTTCCGTCATCTAGGCGCCGTAACCATGGTCGCCTGCGCTGCGGCCGGTGTCGACGGCGAGGCCAGTGCCCCGATCCGGGACAACCAGATCGCGATACCAGGTCTGGGTGTGGTCGTCGCTCCCCCGACGGCGGATGCGGCGCGGTTGGTTGCCGGCGACGGTCGCCTCACTGTCTACGCCGGCGATACGGTAATTCACCTACCGCACGAGCCCGAGGTCGAAAGCTCGGTGTGGCTGCCGGTGCGGTCTCTAGCCGGCGCGGCACCGAGACATTCAATCGCCCTGAGTCTCGACGACCTGGATCCGTATCGGCACGGTCACCATGCACCGCCGGCCCCCCGGCTGGCTGCCGCGGAGGTGGACCTATGGCGCCGCTTGTTTGCCGAGGCTTGGCAGCTGCTTGCCGAGCATTTACCGGAGCGAGCCGCGGAGCTTGCCGCGGGCCTGCGGACCCTCGTACCACTCCAGCAGAAGGATAGGCACACCTCGCGGAGTGCCACGATCCGGCACGCGTTCGGTGTGTTCGGATTGACCCGGCCGCAATCCGCAGCGGACTTCGCGGTGACACTGGTACATGAGTTCCAGCACTCAAAGCTGAGCGCAATACTCGACCTGACGTCGCTTAGCGACCCGCAGGACACCCGCCGATACTTCGCTCCCTGGCGAACGGATCCCCGGCCGTTGGCCGGACTGCTTCAAGGGGTGTACGCGTTCGTCGGCGTGGCGGACACCTGGCGGGCGCTGCGTGCGGTCGATGGCATGACCGAGTTGGCCGAGCAACGCTTCGCCGAGGCACGGCTGCAGGTCGACAGCGGACTAGCCGCGATCGAGCAATCCGGCGCGCTCACGACGGCAGGCGGGCGACTAGCCACCCGTCTGCGCCACGCCACCGACACGTTGTTGGCTTCGCCGGTTCCCATCGCGACCGCTCAAGCCGCCGAACGCGCGCTGGAGCAGACGCGACGGCAGTGGCTTGAGCGCAACCGACCGTAATGGCAGGTTATGTCGGCGTCGACTCGATGTCACCCTCGGTGCGCTGACCCTGTTCTATCGCGGTGATCTGAGGATGATCCTCGCCGAGGGCCTCCCGCAAACCCGCGATCGACTCTGCGAAGAGCGCATCCGATCCCTGCTGGTCGCCTATCGCCCGGAGGTCGTGCGCCAGATTGATCGCTCGCATCAGGGCGTAGGGATGCCTGGCGCCGCCACGCGCCTCATGCCCGTGACCCGCCAGGTGAGTGCTGAGTTCCAGCATTTGCCTTGAGAGCTCCGCGGCAGCCTCATGTTCGCCGGCGAGTGCGTAATCGGTCGCGAGGGACGCACCAGCGCAGACCGTGTACGGATGATCCGGCGCGAGCACCCGGGTCAACTCCCGATAGCAATGCTGGTCCAGCTCGCGGGCACGGTCCGGTTGCTGGCACGCGCGAAAGAGGATCGCCTGGTTGACCAGCGCCACAAGAGTGAGTGGATGAGAAGAGCCGAAATTTTCTTCATACAGTGGCAGAGTATCGGCCAACTGGCGCATCGCCTCGTCGAGCTCGCCCAACTCTCGCAACACATTGGCGTAGCTGACGTTGATGGCTACCGAAAACTCGTGCACGAGTCCGAACCGGTTGTGCACCCGCTCCTGATTCTCTTGAATGATCTCGGCGGCCTCGGATAGCCTGCCGGCCTTTCGCAGTAAGATGGCGTGCGTGCGCCCGGCCAGGAGCACCTGGCTGTGCCTCGGGCCCACAAGCTCCAACAACGGAGAGCGCCACCGCTCCAGCACGTCCAGGCCCGCCTGGTAGGCACCCATACCGTAGTAGCTGCGAGCCATGTTGATGTATGCGGACAGCGCGCGGTGGTCGCCCGCACCAACAGTTTCCCAGTGCGCGGCGACGTCTCGATCCAACCGAAGCGCCTCGGCGAAATTGCCGACCATGCGCTGGTCGACTGCCAGGTTGCTTTGCGCGCGCAGCGTATATACCTCGGTTGGCCCGAACACTTCGCGGTGCAACGCGAGCAACTCCTGGTCGAAGTCGAGTGCCTCCTGATAACGGCCCTGGATCCGCAGATCGTGCCCGATCTGGTTACCCGTGATCAGCGTGATTTCATGCTGGGGCCCGAGGTCCGGGTTGCGCCGCAGCCGATCGTACGTATCGCGGGCCAGCAGAGCGGCGGGTCCACTGTCGCCAAGGGTCCGCATGGCGTTGGCCGCGCGTGCACGTGCCACCAGTGTCAGGTCCCCGTCGGGCCCCAGCCGGGTGCTTGACATGTCCTGCTCCCAGGCTTCCGCAGCCTGCAGCGCGAGCCGTCGACTGTTCTCGTAGTCACCCACGAGATACAGATAACGCGTGTGGTCCAGGACAGTCTGCCGTGCAGCCATGCTCTCGGCGTGGATCAGATCAGCCGGTTCGATGTGCGGACCCAGTTCACGTTGCCGGTGCAGTTCCCCTTGCTCATCCGGGTCACCCGGATTGGCCGCGGCCAGTATGACTTGAACATTCTTCATCGCCTGCGCCGCCAAATCGGTGGGCAGGCTGTCCCGCAGGACGCGTTGCACAAGCCGGTGTACCTGAATCCGCTGCGTCGGATCGACCTTTGCCAGACCATAACGGCTCAGCGTCCGGATGGCGCGGTTAACCGGGATGGCGGCACCCAGCATCTCGCGCAACGGCTCAGAGACATCAGCGTTCTTACCGTCGCGCAGGAGCGAGACTGCAATCGGCTGGCCGCCCAAATAGGCGAAAAGTTCGAACAGCTGAGCAGTTGCCGGGGCAGTCGAACGCAGTTCCTGTATGGCGAGGTTGACAAATGCCGCCACGGTCACCGGGTAGCCTGGCGGCTTGCCCTCAGACAGCAGATCCTTGATATGAGTGTCGAGAAGGGTGAGGTATTCGTTTATCGGCATCGCCGTGGCCAAGTGCCACGCAGCGGCCTGTTCCAGGGCTAGCGGCAGGTCGCCGAGTTTGTCCGCCAGTTCGTCCGCCTCGCCGATGGTGATGCGGAAGTTCCCAGTATTGTCGTCCTGTGTGCGCCTCTGCAACAGTTCCACACTCTCGTGGCGTTCAAAGACATCCACTTCAATGGCCTGGCCGACGGTCGCCCACTCTTGGTTGCGCGAGGTGAGCACGACGTGGCCGCCGGTTGACGGTATGAATTGATCGAGCGAGCCCAGGTCGTCGGCGTTGTCGTAGACCAGTAGCCAGGCCAAGTCGCTGCTCGACAGGGCGTCGAGCACTGTCCGCGCGGTCTGCTGTGGATCCTCGACAGTGGTGGTCAGCCCAAGTCGCTCCGCGAGTTGCGACAGCGACGTGAGCACGCTTGAGGTGTGCTCAGCGGGTATCCACCACACCAAGTCATACTCATCGATATTGCGGTAGACATACTCGACGACCAACTGGGTCTTGCCCACGCCGCCCATGCCTTGCAGTGTCTGCGGCAATACGGAGGCTTTGGAGCTGCTTCGCAGGGCCTCACTGAGCCGGTTGAGAAGCGCCACTCGGCCGATGAAATTCCGGTTGCGGATCGGCACACCGCCGCCCCAGATGACTCCGATGTGTGGCGGTTGGTTCTCTCCGGTCAAGGTGGCCGTGCGTTCGTCCGACGGGACGTGTGACTGCCGACGTCCGGCATCGCCATGTTCGCCTTTGGCGCCAAGGACAGCGAGGGTCGTGACGTCCGCACCGAGACCGCCGGCCACCATGTTGATCCACTGACGCAGCTCCACCGATCTTGGCTCACCCACGACGGAAGCCAGCCGGCTAGTGAATTTCAATAGTTGCGAAATGCCGTCCCCTGGGAGCGGCAAACGTTCCATCACACGGATCGCCGCCGGAATATCCTTCCAGCTCTGCAACGAACGCAACTCGTCGGCACCGACCAGCTCGCCCAGCGCATCGGCGACTTGCACGATGCCTATGGCCGTGAGATGGACGCTCAATGACTCCCGGTCAGCTGGCGACAGCACGGAGGCGCCCACCAGATCATCCACGAGCACCGCGACACGCGAGCTTGCTTCGCCCGGGTAGCGCCGCCGCAAAAGTGCCGCCAGCGTGCGCAGGCCACCGGAATATGCCATGCAAGATTTCGTTAGTGACACCAGATCGTCGCGGCTATCAGGGGGCCGCGGCGAGTCAAAAGGCCGATGCAGGACGGACCTCAACTCGCCGGCCAACGCCTCCCGCGCACCGGAATCGGACAGCTCCGGCACCTCCAGGAGCGCATCGACGATCAGATCGACATTCCCACGAGCATCAACGACGTCTGACATTGGGGACTCATTTCCCAGATACGCAGAATCGGTAGGCCGATACTATCGGACGCGTTGCCCAAACAAATCGCCTCTCGATGCCGATTTTGAATGAGTCCATCATCGACTTCACTTTGATCGCGGCGGTGTTGTGTGAGCATGTTTTATCTATTCATTGATTAGGTAGACTGGGCTTATCAATTAGATTGCCTGGCGAGGAGGAAGGCCCGTGCAGAGCCTTATGGGCAATGCACCTACAGGCTCGCGTTCGCCTCGACCGTTCTACCGGCCTCGTGCTATCGGCGCGCTTGACCGGGCCCGCCCACGCACTCGGAAAAGATCTCGTCGAGCACGCGCAGCGCGTTCGCGTCCGCCTCGTCGGCATCGCCCAGGGAATAGGCACAGGTGACGAGCGTCTTCCACAGGGCCCAACCGCATCCGCGCGCCCAGGTCGCCTCGCCGACGGACAGTCGCTCCCGGAACACACGCCGGCCGTCGGCGGTCAGCAATGTCCACGCGATCGCCAGGTCACACGCCGGATCACCGACACCGCATGTCCCAAAGTCGATGACGGCCGCCAGCTGCCCATCGTTGAGCAGGAGATTTCCCTGAGCGACGTCACCGTGGAACCAGCGTTCCACGCCATCCCAGCGCGCGTCCAACGCGGTCGTCCAGATCTCGCGCGCCAGGTCGACATCGACGTGACCGGCTAGTGCCGCGAGCGCCTGCTGCAACAGCCCATCGTAGGTGCGCAGTGTGCCGCCCCGGAACCAGTTGTGCTTTCCCGGGCGGGGACCGTCAGCGGTATCGACCTTCTGCAACGCCTTTAGGAACCCTGCCAGGTCGCCTGCAAATCGGACGGGGTCGGCGATCCGGTCCACGCCGGCCGGTTCGCCGTCGAGCCATTGGTAGATCGACCACGGGAAAACGTAGCCCGCACCCGGCTCGCCCTTGGCCAGTGGCACCGGGATGGGCAGCGGGAGATGGGCAGCGAGCACCGGAAGCCACCGGTGTTCCTTGCCCACCGCCAACGCGTATTCGGACGCGCTGGGCAAGCGCACCAGCATTCGGTCGCCGAGATGGAAGGTCCAGTTGTCCCAGCCATTGTCGGACACGGCCTGAACCGGCAGGTCGGCCCATTGGGGGAACTGGTCGGCGACGAGCCGGCGCACCTGCTCCACGTCGACCGGGATGCGCTCGGGCGCGGGACCGAGATCCGGTGCGGTGCTCAAGCAGGCGTCCTTTCCTGACCATGACGGAAGTGGCAGTGGACCACGACGACAACTCGTCGCTTGAGTAAACCCGCGCAGCGGCTGCGCGTCCAGGCGATTAACGCCGACAAGCTCGACAGGACGGGCCCTAGCTCCCTGACGGCAACGTGTTCCGCTGGGTTTGCCGTTACCCGCCAGGCGAATTCAAACGCTGGGCTTTGCGTTGCAGGTAACGCTGTTCTGCGGCGCTTGTCGTGCGCCGGGCCGCACCCAGGAGCGCCGCGCGGGCGGCTTCATTGTCGCCGGCCATCTCCAGCAGGTGCCCGCGTACCGCTTCGAGGCGGTGTTGTGCGGCGAGCTGCTTGTCACCCTCCAACGTGGACAGTAGGCGCAGGCCGGCCCGCGGGCCGTGCACCATCGCCAGGGCCACCGCCTTGTTGAGCGTGGTGACCGGGCCAGGGGCGAATCGTTCAAGTAGCTCATACAGGCCGAGGATCTGCTTCCAGTCGGTCTCGGCGGCGCTCGGAGCCTCGGCATGCACAGCGGCGATCGCGGCCTGTAGCTGGTAGGGGCCGAGCTCGGTGCGCGACATCGCGTCGGTGACAAGCTCGATTCCGGAGGCGATTTCCGTTGCGTCCCAAAGGCTCCGGTCCTGCTCTGCGAGCGGGATGGGCACGCCCTGTGCGTCGGTGCGCACCGCCCGCCGCGCGTGCGTGAGCAGCATCAGCGCCAGCAGCCCGGCGACCTCACCGTCCTGCGGCACCGCGCCGTGCAACATCCGGGTGAGGCGGATCGCCTCCCCGGCCAGGTCGAGCCGTTGCAGCTCGGTGCCTGCCGTGGCGGCGTACCCCTCATTGAAAATCAAATAAAGAATCTGCAGTACGGTGGTGATCCGTCCCGCATGGTCGGCGGGATCCGGTACGGCGAACCCGATTCCGGACTCCTTGATCTGCCGCTTGGCCCGCGTGATGCGCTGCCCGATCGTCGCCTCGGGCACAAGAAACGCGTGCGCGATCTCGGTGGTGCTCAGCCCGCCCACCGCCCGAAGCGTCAGCGCCACCTGCGATGCGGGGCTCAGGACGGGATGACAGCACAGGAAAAGAAGCAGCAGTGAGTCGTCCTGTTGCGCACCGGGCACGCTCATCCGCGCCGGAGCCACGCGCATTGCCTCGGCGAAATCGCGGTTCTCCCGCTCGCGCCGGGATTGGTCGCTGCGCAACTGGTCGATGAGCCGGCGCGAGGCCACCCGGATCAGCCAGGTGCGCGGCTCGCCGGGCACTCCTTCGGCGGGCCACTGCGTCGCAGCGGCGAGCAGCGCCTCCTGCACGGCGTCCTCGGCGGCGTCGAAATGCCCGTAGCGGCGCACCAGCGCGGCGAGGACCTGCGGCGCGTTCTCACGCAGCAGGCCCTCGAGATCCCGTGGAAACGTCACAGCCCCGCCGTGTCGTCGGGTAAGCCGCCGCCGCCATCCATGATGGGCCGCACCTCGACGGTATCGCCCACGTTGGCGACGATCCGCTTGGCGATCTCCACCGCCCGGTCGTGCGTGGCCACGTCCACGATGCCGAAGCTCACCAGCACCTCTTTCGCCTCGGCGAACGGGCCGTCGACGACCACCGGGCCGCCCTCGGCGGGACGGACGGTGCGCGACAGGGACGGGTGCCCGAGGCCCTCCGTCGACACCGCCTCGCCCGACTCGATCAGCTCCTTGCCGAGGTCCTCGTAGAACTGGCAGGCGGCGATGAACTCGGGGCTGGTGACATCGACGTTGTCCCAGTCGGACTGCTTGGTGTAGGCCAGCAGGATGTATTTCATGACGTCATCCTCACGCCGTCGGTCTCGTATCCGCCACCCGGCCACACCCACTTGGCGTGCAGCGAGTTGCCGTCCTCGCTGAGCACGGTGGTGCAATAGGCGGGCGAGCCCTTCTCGCCGCCCCAGATCGTGAGCGTGTTGCCGTCGATCTCGTAAATGTAGTCCAGCGTGCTGCCGTCGGTGCTGTAGAAGCGCGACTTGACCTCCTCGCTGGGCTCGCCGAACAGCGGCCTCTCGTGGCCGATCACCTCCAGCCCCTTCGCGGCGTGGCCGTCCTGGGTCACGTCGACGTGCTGCAGCAGGAAGTGGCCGCCCTCCATCCACTCGTAGCGGACGGTGCCCTGGGCGCCGCCGGTCAGCTTCCACGTCCCGATCAGCCGGTCGAACTCCTTCATGGCTTGCTCCCTCTCCTTGGGTTTGCGTTCTGACACGGGTACCTCGGAGTGGCGCCCGGCTTTTCGACACCGGTCGGGAAATTCTTCCCAAGATTTTTTTCTAGAGAGTAGGAAATACCGGCCCGGACCGTAATCTGGAGGTACGGATCACGTGCCCCGGAGGATTCACCGGCCATCGAGATCGGCGTTGTCGGGCCGCACGACCTCGTCGACGAGGTGGCGGCTGCTGCACGAGGACGCGCAGATCGTGCTTGGCCTGGCCCGAGATGTCCGGCAGCGGCGAAGGGCTGCTCAAGGAGATCGTGGCCCTCGGCGGCACCTTCCTGCTCGTCACCACCCGCAGACCGCTCTACACGGCCACCGCCGGCTTGACCGCGCTGCCGATGTTGCGCCGGCTCGCCGACCGGCACGACCGGGTGCGGATCGGTTTCGGGCTGGGCCGCAGCGCCGCCGAGGCGGAAGCCCTGGCTCGCCGCGCGCTCGCGCGGGCCCGGCGCATCGGTGAGATCGCCGCCGTCCTTTCGCTACGCAGCGACACCGACATCGTGCTCCACACCACCGCAGGGGCTTGAGCCGGCCGGGCGCGCCGAACGGGCCGGCAACCTGACCTCGGGGACAAACGGCCGACCCTTGACGCTTTATCTCCTGTCGCTGTGAGGGCCGGCCTCGATCCGGCTCAACCGCGCAGGCCGGTGGTGGCGATGCTGTTCACCAGGTACCGCTGCAGCACGCCGAACACCACCAGGCACGGCAGCACCGAGATCGCCGCCGAGGCCATGATCTGCGCCAACGGTACGGTTTCGGTGCGCAGCGTCGCCAGGCCCACCGTGAGAGTCCGCATGTCGTCGCTCTGCGCCACCACCAGTGGCCACAGGAAATCGTTCCAGTGCCACAGGAACACGAACACGCCCAGCGTCGCCAGGATCGGCCGGGTCAGCGGCAGCACGATCCGCCAGTAGATGCGCCACTCCGACGCTCCGTCCACCTTTGCCGCGTCGAACAGCTCCGCGGGCAGGTCGCGGATGAACTGCCGCATCAGGAAGACCGCCTGTGAGTTGGCCAGCGTCGGCACGATCATGCCCCAGAACGTGTCTATCCCATCCATCTCGGACACGAGCACGAAGTACGGGATGAGCATCGCCTGGAACGGCACCATGAGCGTGGCCAGGAACGACCACATCAGCGTGTCGCGGCCGGGAAACCGCTTCTTGGCGAACGCATACCCGGCCATGGAGGCGGTGAGCAGGATCAGCACCACGGACACGACCGAGTAGACCAGCGAGTTGATCGTCCAGCGGGTGAACCCCGCGGCCGAGAACACGCGCTCGATGTTGTCGAAGGTGAGCCGGTCAGGCAGGGCCGCCGGCAGTGTCGGCGCGCCCTCCGGGGTCAGTGCGACGACGAACATGAGCACGAACGGCGTCACCGTGATCACGGAGACGATCGCGAGCAGCGCGGTCAGCGAGAGGTTCGCGAGTGTGAAACGCCGCCGCAGCGCGGCTTCGGCAGGGGCGGTCATGTGTTCTCCCGGTCGAGGATGAACCGCTGGATCAGTGACACCACGAGGACGATGGCGAACAGCACCACGCCCATCGTCGCGGCGTAGCCGAAGTCGAAGAACCGGAAGCCCTGGTCGAACAGGCCGAACACCAGCGTGTAGCTGGCCCGCACCGGCCCGCCACCGGTCATCACATAGATGGTGTCGAACACCTGGAACGCGCCGATGGTCTCGATGACCAGGACGAAGAACAGCGAGGGGCGCAGCAGCGGCAGCACGATGCGACGCAACCGCTGCCACGGCCCGGCGCCGTCCACCCGCGCCGCTTCCAGATAGGACGTCGGGATCGCCTTGAGACCGGCCAGCAGGATGAGCATCGAGTACCCGAACCCCTTCCACGCCGACACCGCCGCGAGCGACGGCAGGACCAGCGTCGTGTCGCCGAGGAAGTCGACCGGCCCGAGGTCGGCCTTTGCCAGCAGCCCGTTGACCAGACCGTCCAATTCGTACACCCAGCGCCAGATGATGCCCGCCAGCACGAAGCTGGTGACATAGGGCAGGAACAGCGCCCCACGGAACAGCCCTCTGGCCCAGATGACGCTGTTGAGCAGCAGCGCGGTGCCGATCGAGATCAGCACGGTGAACGGCACGTAGAAGGCGCTGTAAAGCAGCGTGGCTTTGAGGCTGACGGCGAACACCGGGTCGCGCATGAGGCGGGCATAGTTGTCCACGCCCACGAAATCGAACTCACCGCTGATCTTGTAGTCGGTGAAGCTCATGCCGAGCGCACCGAACGCCGGCACGAACCGGAACACCACGAACAGCACCAGCATCGGCAGCACGAACAGCAGGCCGGCCGCCGGCTCACGCAACCGCTCGCGCCATGGCGCCTTGCCGCGGACGCCGAGGCGCTGACGGGGGCCGCGCGGCGTCGCCGGCCTCCCGTCAGCGTTCTGCGTCACCGTGTCGGGCAACGTCTCCGCCACGCTCAACCGCCCAGCAGGGCGTTGGCCTCTTTGGCCGCGTCGTCGAGCGCCTGCTGCGCCGACTTCTTGCCCTGCAGCGCGGCCTGGATGTGCGGTGCCAGGACCGACATCACCTGGCGCGCCTTGGGATGGGTGTCACCCGGGTACAGCTTGTCGATGGCGGCGGCGAACTTCTTGGCGTTCTCGGAGGCGTCGGGCACCTGGACATCGGAGCGGGTCGGGAAGAATCCGGACTCCTTGGCCAGGCCCGCCATCACCTCGGGCGTGGCCAGGTATGCCGCCAGCTTCTTGGCAGCCGCGTTGCCCGCCGCGTGCTTGCCCAGCACGACGCCGCCGGGAAGGCCGAACGACACCCTGCGCTTGCCCTCGATGGGCTGGCCCACGACGACGTTCTCCGCGCCGATCGCCTTTTCGATCTGCGACAGTTGGCTGAGTTGCACCGTGGGCAGGACGGCCGCCTTGCCCTGGGTGAACGCGCTGCCTTCGAGGGACGAGGTGCTCGTGGCCGCGCCCTGCTGCAGCCCGCCGACCGCCGCGAGGTCGAGCAGGAACTGCAGCGCCTGCACGCCCGCCGGCTGGTTGAACGCCACCGACTTGCCGTCGGAGCCGAAGACCGAGCCGCCGTTTTGCCACAGCAACGGATAGAACGTGAGGTTCAGCGTCTCGTTGGGAGCGCCCGCGTAGTTGAGCACGGAGACCCCGGAGGCGGCGAGCTTGGGCGCCGCGTCCTTGATCTCGGCCCAGGTGTCGGGCACGTCGGTGATGCCCGCCTTTGCCAAGGCCGCCCTGTTGTAAACCGGCAGCGTGGCGGTGTGGTAGATCGGCACGCCGTAGAGCTTGCCGTTGACCGACAGCGCGTCGAGCGCGCTCTTGCCAAAGGCCGACTTGTCGGCGAGCACGTCATCCACGGGTGCCAAGGTGCCCTGCTGAACATACTGCGGTATCTGGTCGGGCCCCAGCACCACCAGGTCGAAGCCCTTGCCCGCGGCAAGTGCCGTGGTGACCTTCTCCTGGCGGCCGTCCCACGGCTGTAGCTCGATCTTCGCGTCGATGCCCGCGTTCGCGGCCTCGAAGTCCTTCTCCACCTTGGCCCAGAAGGCTTGGCTCTTCGCCTGGTCGGAGATCACCGGATACATCCACAGCGTGACGTTGCCACCGCCGCTCTGCTCACCGTCGTCACCGCCACAGGCGGCGAGCGCCGCGGACAGCGCCGCCGCGAGGCTTAATGCCATGACCTTTCTCATCAGCATCCTTTCCTCCACCATCACCGACGCGCACCTTCGCCGCCAACACCGGCCAGATACCGGTCCTGACCGAAATATAGGAGTCAGTCGCCAACAAGGTCAAGGCACCGATGCCGACACGTGACCATCGACCTCACCGGGCACGACCGTGCTTGACCTCGACGTTCGCAGCCACTATCTTTCGGTCATGACCGTTATTGAAGGCGGGCGCGTAACGGTCACGGACGCGCACCGGCTGCTCGGGCCGGTGCCTACCGACGACGTCCCGTCCGCTACCGTAGCCGGACTGCTCGCCGAACTCGACCGGCTCGCCATCGACACGGCCTACGTCACCCATTCCTATGCCCTGTTCGGCGACCCTGCCGAGGCCAACGACGCGTTGTTTGCCGCCGTCGCGGGCGTGCAACGGCTGCGCCCGGTGCCCGTCGTGATCCCCGCGATCGGCGGCGCCGCGGTTCCATCCACAGTGGGCGATCTCGACACCCTGCCCGCCCGCGGCGTCGCGATGGTCCGGCTCGCACCGTCTCGGCACCGGTTCGACCTTACCGGCCCGGTCGCGGCCCGCTGGCTCGATCGCCTCGCCACGCTCGGTCTGGCCGTCGCGGTCGATCTGGAAGACACCACCCCGGCCGCACTCCGGACCGTCGCCTCGGCGCATCCCTCACTGCCGCTGCTGGTGCTGGGTGGCGGGTTCCGGCGGCTGCGCGAGCTGGGCGAGCTGCTCGATGTCGCGCCGAGCGTGCGGCTGGAGACGGGCTCGCTGAACACGTCGGGCGCGGTCGAGTGGATCGCGGCCCGCTGGGGCGCCCACCGGCTCGTGTTCGGCACCGGGGCGCCGCTGCTCGACGACGCCGGGCCTCGGTTCCAGCTCGACCAGCTCAACCTGTCTGCCTCCGACCGCGCGCGGATCGCGTCGGGTTCACTCGCAGCCATGGTCGCAAGCCCGTCCACACCGGACGATCCGCCGCCGCCCTGGACCGCGCGGCCACCCGGCCCGGTGCTCGACGCGCACGGGCACATCGGCGGCTGGCACGACTTCTTCATCCCGGACTCGACCGCGGCGGGGCTGGTCGCCACCGCGGAGCGGGCCGGCGTGACCGCCATCGGCGTCTCGCACCTGCTCGCGGTCGGGGCTGATCCGGCCGAGGGCAACCGGCGCGCGCTCGAAGCCGCCCGGGAGCACCCGGGCCGGCTCGGCGTCTGGCTGGTCGCCAACCCGCAACGTCCGTCCCAAGTGGACGCGCTGCGCGAGCAGTTGGCGCAGCCGCACGTGTGGGGCATCAAGCTGCATCCCGACGTGCATCAGTGTGCCCTGGACGATCCCGCGTATGCGCCGGTGTTCGAGCTTGCCGCCGAGCATCGAGCGCCCGTCCTGGCGCACGGCCAGACGGGCTCGCCGTGGTCGGATCCGGTGCTGTTCGCCGAGGTGGGCCGGCGCCATGCGGAGGTGCCCCTGCTCATGGGGCATGCCGGGTTGTGGGCGCACGGGTTCGCCCGCGCCGCCCGCCTGGTCGCCGACGTCCCCAATGTGTGCCTGGAGACGTGCGGCTCCCGGATGACCGCGGGCTGGATCACCCGGCTCGTCAAGCTCGCCGGTGCGGATCGGGTCATCTACGGCTCCGACGCGTGCTTCCTGGACCTACGGCACGGCCTCGGCCGGGTGATGGGCGCACGGCTCACCGAGCCGGACCGCGCCGCCGTGCTCGGCGGCAATCTCGCGCGACTGCTCCACATTGGAGGAAAGGCATGACCGATCTGGCGCTGCACGGCGGCACACCCGTGCGCGGTGAGCCGTGGCCAGCGTGGCCGCCGCCGCTCGACGATGCCCAGCGGCGACTGCTGCTGGAGGTCGCGCAGAGCGGGCGATGGGGCGCCACCCAGGGACCGCACTGCGGCCGGCTCGCCGAACGGTTCGCCGCGTTGTGCGGCACGCCGCATGCGGTCGCGCTCGGCAACGGCACGCTCGCGCTTTTCGTTGCGCTCAAAGCGCTCGGTGTGCGGCCGGGCGACGAGGTCATCGTGCCCGCATACACGTTCGTCGCGTGCGCCACCTCCGTGGTGCTCGCCGGCGCCGTGCCGGTGGTCGTGGATGTCGACCCTTCCCACCTGCACCTCGACCCTGCTGCGGTCGAGGCCGCGATCACGCCCCGCACCACGGCGCTCATGCCGGTACACCTGGCGGGCAGTCCGGCCGACATGACCGCGCTGCTGCGGCTGGCCCACGAGCACGGCCTCGCGGTGGTCGAGGACTGCGCGCAGGCGCATGGCGCGCTCTACGACGGCAGGTCGGTCGGCGGACTTGGCGACGCCGGCACGTTCAGTTTCCAGTCGAGCAAGGCCATGACCGCGGGCGAGGGCGGGCTCGTCGTGTGCCGTGACCCCGAGGTGTACCAACGGCTCTGGTCGCTGTGCAACGTCGGGCGGCGCATCGGCGGGGCATGGTACGAGCATCCCGAGGTCGGCTGGAACCTGCGGCTCACCGAGCTGCAGGCGGCGCTGCTGCTGCCGTGGCTCGACCGGCTCGACACCGAGATCGACCGGCGCGAGGCGTTCGCCGCGCGGGTGACGGCCCTGCTTGAGGAGGCGGATATCGGCGCTTCCGTGGTGCCGCAGCCGCCCGGCACGACCCGCGATTCGCGCCATCTGCTGATGATTCGGTTCGACCGTCCACTCACGACAGACGAGGCGGGCTTCGTCGTCGAGGCTGCGAGCGCTGAAGGGGTACCACTTGACAATGGTTATCCGCCTTTGGGAGAACTGGCCGCCGTGCGAAAGAGCGGCGCGCGGGTCGAGCCGTACCCGCACGCCGCCGAGGCGTCTCGCCAAGTGTTCTGGCTCCGTCAGCAAATCATGATGGCCGACCCTGCCGAGGCAGCCGATGTCGTGGCCGCACTGTCCAAAGTGCTCACTGCGCTTCGTACCTGGCCGCGGTGACCACGAGACGCGTGGCCTCAGGCCACGTGATGACGCCGTCGCGGGCGAGGCGGGTGGAAACGACGGCCACATGAGCGGTCAGCCCGCCCCGGTGCGGCCAATCGGCCTCGTCCTTGATCAAGTCGTCGACGGTGCAGCCATTCGCGGTGGCCCTGTTCGGTACCCCGCTGTCGACATCACGGATCGTCACGGTCGCCGACGGGTCGGGGTGCGGGCACGGGCCGGCCGGCAGGTCGTAGCGGAACAATTGGCTGCCGCTGCTGAAGTACACGTCTCCATTGCTGTGCACGGCCAGATGCGTGGCCGCTCCGGAGCGCAGGACATGCTTTTGCCCGCTGGCAAGGTCGAGGCGGAACACCTCATTGCCGGTCAGCACGCCGTAGAGCATCTCGTCGACGGCGTTGTAGGCCAGTTGCCCCGAGCCGCTCGTGCTGCCGCTGTAGGTGTGCCGGACGGTCACCTGCCGGCTGGCGGTGTCGACGGCGAACACCTCGCCGCCCGCGATGCCCCACAGCCTGCCCTGCCCGTCGAACGTGAGCGCGGGGATGGTCGGCTTTCCGGGCGCGGGCACCATCTCCCAGAGTTTGCGCCCTTCGGCGACCGACCACGCGAACACCTTCGCCTCCGGCTGCGTCGGCAACGTCGCGCTCTGTCCACTGTAGATGGACGTACCGCCGTAGATCACGCCGTCCCGGTAGGCCAGCGACACGATGCTCTGATCGGTGACGACGTGGCGCGTCTTCGAGATCAGGGCGCCGGTCGTCGTGTCCCATATGGCCAGTACCCCGCCGAGGTGCCCGAGGTCCGGCATTGTCCCGACGGCGAGCAGGTTGCCCGCGCCGACCAGCGCCCGCGGCCGGATCTGCAGCTCGGGCTTGAGGTCGAACAGGCGCAACGGGTTCTGGTCCGGCACCGGTTCGGGGCTTGGTGAGTACTCGCTGCTGTTCCACGGCTTGGTCGGATCGTAGGAGTAGACGCGGGCGTCAGGGTACGCCCCGATGTAGAGCCGGCCGCCGTGGCCGAGCATGTCCTCGCTCTGCGAGAAGGTGTGGAACTCCTCGGTGCGGCCGGTGTCGGGGTGGACCGCGGCGAACCCGCCGTTGAGGAACCCGCCGGCGTAGACGCGCCCGTCCGGGCCTTCGGCCAGCGCGGTGATGTCGATCGGTTCGCCGGCAATGGTGGTCGGCACGAACGAACGCGCCCCCGTGGTGGGGTTGTAGCGGAACATCATGCCCCGCCACAGCAGCCCCACGATGCTGCGGCCCGGATAGTCGGGCAGGCCGAGCTCGGCCCAGCCGATGCCACGAGAATTGGCGACGCGGCCGATGAACGGCATGCCGGTGCCGGTCTCGCTGCCGTCCCCGGGGTCGTAGCGGATCAGCTCGCCGGACCGGATCAGGTACACGCGGCCCTGCTCGTCGGCCGGCGGAACCTCCAGCCCGTGCACGTTGTCGATGCGGTCGATCCACTGGCCGGTGACGAGGTCGTAGACGAATAGCGGGTTGGGGAAGGCGGTGCCATAGCGCACGTAGAGGTGGTCGCCGACGATGTCCACGTCATACACCCAGTCCGCGGTGACATCGCGGCCCGGCGGGTCGGGCAGCTGCCGCTTGGCGCCAGTGGCGATGTCGACCTCGAACATCTTGGCGGGCGGGTTGGTACCAGCGTAGATCTTGCCCTGGTAGACCGCGAGGCTGCGGACGTATTGGTGCCCGGGTGACAGTTGGCCGTAGTCGCGGTACTGGCCCGTGCCGGGGTTGTAGGAGAACAGTTTGCCGTTGGGCGACGTGCCACCGTACACAATGGACTGCTCGTCCGTTGCCACATCCCACACGAAGGTCTCGGAGGCGATCGGCTTGCCGAGGTCCACCACCCCCGTGGCGGCGGTCCAGCGGAACAGCTTGCTGCCGCCGTAGGTTCCGACATAGACGCTGCCGTCGGGCGCGGAGTCCACGGCCCACGAGCCGCCGGCGCCGGGCAGGTCCAGGCGCGCGATCGCTTCGCCCGTCGCCGGGTCGACGGCGTTGAGGTGTGCGGGGGCGCCGGAAGAGGCGCTCCAGAGCACGGTCCGGCCGCCCGGTCCGGGGGCCACTGTGCCGCCGACGAGCAGAACATCCTGTAAAGGCACGCCAAGCGACGAGATGCGCTCGCCCTCGTTCGCCGATCCGGCGCCACCGCCGGCCGCCACGAGGACGGTGGCCGCGAGTGCCGCGGTCGTGGTGGCCGCCAGCCACCTGCTTTTCATCGATATTCCTCCCTTGTAGATTTCGGTCCGGTCCTTAAAGCTAGAGAGCACGAACAGCAGGCGTCAAGGAGGGGAGAAATGTCATCACGCTATGTAGCGGTGATCCGCGGGGTCGTCGCTGCCGCCCTCGCGGTCACGGCCGGAGCGGTCTTCGTGCCCGGATCCGCGTCCGCCGCAACACTTCCGGGCGACAAGGCCAACTATGTCGTTGCCATGGGGCACCTCGCCGACAACTTCCGGGGCAACTGGGTCCGGCTCGGCACCTATGAGTTCAAAACCACCGGCACGGTGACCGCCCGGATGTGGTTGTGGTCGCAGACCAGCCCCGTCTCGCGGGTCGGCACGGGCACCACCCCGGACAGCTCGTGCTCGACCACGTCGGGCTCGTCGACCAGCCGCGTGCGCACGTGCGAAATCCTCACCGCGGGCGGCTTCACCAGCACCGCGCCGGAGACCCGCACCGGCACGTTTACCACGTCAACGCAGACGGTGGGTGGCGTGCCGACCCAGGTCGTGAGCATCAGCTGGCAGGTCAGTGGAGCGTGGACGGACGAGTGGTATGTCCGCAAGGATGCGGGCGGGCTGTTGTCCAGATTGGACTTCAAGTACAACACCAAAGCCCTTTATGGATATGGGTACGGAAGCAATGCCGCGCTGACCACGCGGCGCGCGATGAGTTCGGTTGTCGCCTTCCCGGGCACCCTCCAGCTGGATCAGTACGGTTGGTCCAAGGACAACGTCGCCTACTCTGACGGGGTCTTCCAGCACACCTCGTTTCGCACCTGTGACGTCACGACGCACTGCATCACATATGTGCAACCGTCGTCGTCTCGGGCCTGCCAGAACGACGGCGGTTGCCCCGAATACGGCGGCGGCACGGGCCCAAACGTCACCTCCATCCAGTACTACATCAGCAAGATGTCAAGCTACGACAGGCGCGATTCGCTGTGGCACTGGTGCACCTGCCTGGCGATGGAGCAGGGCCGGTTCTGCTACACCGGCAATTCCCACGTCAAGCCGATGCTGCAAATCATCGACGACACCGGGGCTTTCCGCGGCTGGGTCGGCGTCGAGGCATCGTTCTATCCCCGAGACACCAGCGAATACCGCGACCGCGACATGATCTCCGTCTTCCGGCTGAGTGACTTCAGGTAACGAGCCGACGGGGTTGCCGGGCACGCGTCCTCCGTATTACGGTCAGGACCATATTCCTAACCGGGAGGTCGCATGCTCGGCAAAACGCTCCGGCTGATTGTGGGGACGGCGCTCGCGGTGTCCGTGGGCGCCGTGCCCGCGGCCCAGGCCGCCCCGACCACCACCACCACGGCCGCACCGCCCACCGGATGCGGTTTCCAAGCCCTCGGCACGCTGCCGCTCAGCGAAACCACGACCGCGGGCACGGCGCTGGACGCCGACCACCCGTCCGGTCCGCGCGTCTACTCGGTCACCTCAAGCGCTACCCGGGCCGTGCTCGGCGTGCGCGACGCCGTGACCGGCGAGCTGCTGCACGAGGCCGGATTGCCTGGCGCGCTTGGCTCCTGGGCGGTCACCGTGGCCGCCGACCATCGCGTCTATGTCGGCAGCTACTCGGCGGGCCGGCTCTACAGCTACGATCCGGCCACACAGCAAGTCAAAGATTTGGGGGTACCCATTCCGGGCGACACCTTCATCTGGACGGTGGCCGCTGCTCCGGACGGAAGCGTGTGGGGCGGCACCTCGTACCACGGCCATGTGTTCCGCCACGATCCGGCGACGGGCGTCACCACCGACCTCGGCACGCCCATCCCCGGCGAGCAGTTCGTGCGCGACCTCGCCATCGGTGAGGACGGCACGGTGTATGCGGGCATCGGCTCGATGACGATGGCCGTGGCCGTCCTCGACCCGGCGGGAAACGTGCGCGAGCGGATCGCGCCGCCCGGCGGTGTCGGCACGTCCGGATACGCCTACGACGTCGACGTGGTGGGCGATCGCTTGCTGGTCCGTTTCCAGAACACGGCCGGCGAGGGGTGGTTCGCCACATACCACCTCGCGGATCGGCGGTGGAGCACTCCGGTGTCCGAAGTGGACAGCCTCACGATCGGCGGGGGCCGGCACGGCAACGACATCCACCTCGTGCGGCAGGGTGAGCTGACCGCCTACGACCTGCAGACAGGATCGTTGCGCGGCACGGGTTTCACCGACCTGGGCGACGGCGCGCCGCGACCCCTCGGCTGGATCCACGTCCCCGGTGCCCGCGGCCAGACCCTCGTCGGCACCGCCTCCGGAGGCGGGATGTGGCACTACCGCCCGCACGAAGGCACCGGCCGCCGCATCGAGACCACGCTGACCGCGCAAGCCGTGGCGATCCGCTCCCTGGCCGCCGGGCCGGACGGGCTCGTCTACGCGGGCGGGTTCTTCAGCGGCGGTCTCGCCACCTTTGACCCCGCCAGTGGAAACACCGTGGGGCGCAAGGGGATCGGCCAGATCGAGGGCATGATCGCGCACGGCGGCAAGATGTACCTCGGCGTGTACCCGAACGCGCGCGTGTACGAATACGATCCGAGCGTGCCTTGGCAGCGCGGCAGCAACCCGCGGCTGCTGTTCGAGCTGGGCTCGCAGGAGCAGAGCCGGCCGTTCGCCTGGGCCTCGGCCGGTGAGTACGTCGCGTTCGGCACCGTGCCGCAGGCAGGCGCCGTGGGCGGCGCACTCGGCCTGTACCACCCGGCCACCGGCGAGACCCGCGTCAGACGCGACATCGTGCCCGGCCACAGTGTCGTCGGCCTGGCATACCGCGACGGCGTCGTCTACGGCACCACGTCGACGTGGGGTGGCACCAACCAACCACAGGACGACGCCGCCGTGGCCTTCGCCTACGACATCGCGGCGGATCGCGTGCTGTGGCAGACCGCGCCGGTACCGGGTGATCTCGCGCTCGGCGCGATCGCCTTCGCGCCCGACGGAAAGCTGTGGGGACTGACGGTCGACGCACTGTTCGAACTGGACCCGGCGACCGGGGCCACGCTGCGGTACCAGAAATTCGCCTCTTATCCATGGGACCGCGTCGACCACGTCTGGGTGGACACCTACCTGGAGCTCGCCGCCGATGGCACGCTCTATGGCAAGGTGCAGGGCCGCACCTACCGCATCGCCCGCGACACCATGACGCTGAGCCAGATCGTCCGCCCGACCTCCATCATGGTGAAGGGCCCGGACGGCCACCTCTACCTCTCCCGTGACCAGAACTTCTTCACGTACCGCATCTGCTGAAGCGACAACAGGTCCTTCTCCGCTCGACAACCGGTCGCGGGATCGATGACTGCGAAAGCGTCACGGAAGCGGCGTGGAAGCCGGATGGAAGTGCGCTCACCCATGCTGGCTTTGGTGTGCTGTCCCGGCGACGTGGCCGGGACACACGACCGAGACGTGCGGGTGGCAGACGCCGTCCAACCGGACCTGGGAGGAACCCAATGCGGATCACACACGGCGCGATCGCTGTCGCGCTCACGGCGGCGTTGCTGGGCTTACCGGCAACGCAGGCCACAGCCGTGCCGGGCGGCACGGCGAGTCCACCGCCGCTGCAGTGTGTCGACAACGGAACGAGCGGCAACCGCGTACAGGTGCTCTACACGTACGAACCCGGCACGAGCCGCCTAGCGGAGCGGGAGCCGGTGATGCGCGCGGCGGCCTGGGTCGCGCAGCAGAACATCAACGACAGCGCCCGGCGCGACGGCGCGCAGCGCTGGCTGAAGTACCTGACCACCTCCACCGGATGCCAGCTCGTCATCAACTCCGTGCAGGTGCCGGCCGGGTCCACCAACGGCGGCGGGTTTCTCGACACGCTGAAGGCCATGGGCTACAACCTCCCCGGGCGCACATACGTGATCCTGTCGGAGAACCATCGCCTCAGCTGCGCGGGCACCGTTAACGACGGCGTCAACAACGACAGCACACCGAGCACGTCCAATCTGCACAACAGCAAGACGTGGTGGATCACCTTCCAGCCGTCATGCTTCACCGGGCACACGGTGACGCACGAGCTCGCGCACGCGCTCGGTGGCGTGCTGCCGGGGGCGCCGCACTGGGTCGACGGCAGCCACTGCAACGACGGCAACGAGACGCTCTGCCAGGACACGGCCACCGTGGCGTGTCCCGATCCTCTGGCGGTGCGCATGCTCGACTGCGGCCGCGACGACTACTTCGCCGTCAACCCGCAAGGGTCGTATCTGCCCACGCACTTCAACGCCGCACTGCACAGCCTCTACCTGCAGGCCGGTTCCAGCGTGTCGCCGTTGACGACGATCCCGCCGCTCGCGCCGCAGGTTCTGCGCGCCACCGATGTCGAGGGCACCTCGATCGCGTTCAGCTTCCTTCCGAGCATGCTGCCGATCGGCGGTGGGTACACCATGGACTACCAGTTGCTGCGCAACGGCACCGTTGTCGCGACGGTGCCCGGTTGGCAGACAACCGTGCGCCTGACCGGCCTGACCACGAACACCTCGGCCACGTACACCGTCCGCCATCGCATCACCGTCAACGGGACCGTCCGGACCTCACCGGTGTCGCAGCCGCTGACCGTCACGACCAACAGCAGCACGGCTCCGGCAGGACAGGCGGAGAACGGCGCCGTGCTGATGCTCACCAACGACGTGACCGACCCGTCCGGACCGAAGCTGGCGATGGACCTGTATTCGTTCAGCGAGAACGACAACGCCAACATCGTGCAATGGCCCGCCAACGGCCTGCACAACCAGCAGTGGAGGCTCACGACGTCGGGCAGCGGCTACACGATCCGCAGCCAGCACAGCCTCAAGTGCCTGACACCGCTGAACGGCGGCACGGCCCCAGGCACCGACGTGGTGCAGTCGCCGTGCACGGGTGCGGCCGCGCAGCAGTGGGCCTTCAGCACCATCTCCGGTGTGACGTACCAGATTCGCTCCATCGCCGCGAACCTGTGCGTCCAGGCCGCGGGGGCCGGCACCGGCGGCGGGACGAGGCTCGTGCTCGCCGCGTGCTCCACAAGCGAGCCGACCCAGCGCTGGACGAGCAACCGCATCGCCTGACCGCAATCAGTCCAGAATCCGGGCGCGCCATCGCGAGGATGGCGCGCCCGGCCCTTCCTGTCACTGTTGCACGCGTTTCCCTCGCCTCGCGGTTGGAAAAGAGACCTGGAGGGGAGAGAAGATGTTCAATTCCCGGCTCAACAGCAAAAACGGATCGCGCCATCGACTTCCATGAGGGTGACGCTATCGACGGGCCGGGGCTGAAGAGGCTTGTCCGCGAAGCCGTGGAGCTGAACAAATCAGCCGCCGAGTAGCCTCGGCGGCATCATTTCCTCGATTTTCTGCTGAGCACATATTGCACCGAGGGGCTGATGGGCTTATCCGTGCGGTGAATGCAGCCGATCCAGCAACATGGTCGGCGCTTGCCTTCCTTCAGCTCCGCGGACACCCGTTCGACGTGCTCTCTTCTTGTCTCCGGCTTTTTCACGCTGATGGTCCAGCAGATCCATTCATTGCGCGCCAGCGGCGTAAGGTCTTCCCACGCCGCCAGTGCCTTCGGGTCAGAGGCGAGGACTCCCCGCAAATCGTCCGGCACGTCGTGTACCACACCGCCGGAGACTTCCTCCTGAACCATGCGCCTGACTTTACGCCACGACCGCCCACCAGCCGCCTACAGCGAGGTGCTCGGCGAGCACGGCCGAGGTGCGGATCCGCTATCTGGAACACAGCCTGGAAGTGGAGATCAACGACGACGGTCGCGGCGCAGGCTCGGCGCCCGGGGCGGGTCTGGGGCTGGTCGGGATGCGCGAGCGCGTGGCCGTGCACGCCGGCGACCTCCACGCCGGACCCCGCCGTGACGGTGGATTTCAGGTGCGGGCACGTTTCCCGCTCACGGAACGGCCGGCTGCGGCGGTCTCCTCTTGAGCGGCGAGATGATCAGGGTCGTCCTGGTGGACGATCAGGACCTGGTCCGCGCCGGGTTCCGTGTCATCCTCGGGAGCGAGGACGGCATCGACGTGGTCGGCGAGGCCCGCAACGGCGCCGAGGCGATCGACCTGGTGGCGGCGCTGCGCCCTGATGTGGTGCTGATGGACGTGCAAATGCCCGATGTGGACGGTCTGGACGCCACCCGGCGGATCCTCGCCCGCGCCCCGGATTCTGACTGGCCGGTCAGGGTGGTGATCCTGACGACCTTTGATCGCGACGACTACCTCTTCGAGGCGTTGAAGGCCGGGGCCAGCGGGTTTCTGCTCAAGAACGCTCGCCCGGAGGACCTGATCGACGCGGTACGCGTGGTGGCGCGCGGGGACGCGCTGCTCTCACCTGAGGTCACCCGGCGGGTCATCGAACGGTTCAGCGCTCCCCAGCCGCTCCCCCGGCCACACCGGCCCACAGAGCTGACCGAGCGCGAATATGAGGTCCTTGTCGCGCTGGCAAGAGGGGCGACCAATGCCGAGATCGCCGAACAGCTCCATGTCGGCGAAACCACCGTCAAGACCCATGTGTCCCGGGTGCTGGCGAAACTGGGGCTGCGCGACCGGACCCAGGCCGTCGTGTACGCATACGAAAACGGCGTCGTCGCGCCTCCTTCACGCGGAGGATGAACCGATCGTTCCCGCGCCGGACGCCGGGCACGCGGCCGTCTGCCTAGCCTTGCGGCATGTTGCAGGTACGGTCGATCAGCCGCAGCTTCCAAGGCACCAAGGTGCTCGACGCCGTGTCGTTCGACGCGGCCGCGGGACGCATCACAGGGTTCGTGGGCGCCAACGGTTCCGGCAAGACCACCACCATGAGGATCATCCTGGGCGTGCTCGCCGCCGACGAGGGGACGGTCACCTGGCAGGGCGGGCCGGTTACCCAGCAGGTACGCCAGCGTTTCGGCTACATGCCCGAGGAACGCGGCCTGTACCCGAAGATGAAGGTCGCCGAACAGGTCATCTATCTCGGCCGGTTGCACGGGCTGGATCACGCGACCGCACGGCGCAACACCGCCGCCCTGCTGGACCGCCTTGAGTTGACCGGCCGGGCCGACGATCCCGTCGAACGCCTGTCTCTGGGCAACCAGCAGCGGGTGCAGGTCTGCGCGGCGCTCGTCCACGAGCCGGACCTGCTGATCCTCGACGAACCCTTCTCGGGTCTCGACCCGCTGGCAATCGAGACGGTGCTCGGCGTCCTGCGGGCGCAGGCCGCCCGGGGCGTGCCGGTGCTGTTCTCCAGCCACCAACTGGAGCTTGTCGAACGGCTCTGCGACGATCTCGTGATCATCTCTGGCGGTGTCACCGCCGCCAGCGGCGACCGAAAGTCGCTGCAGGCCCGGTTTTCCACACCCCGCTTCGAACTCGTGGTGGACGGAGACGCCGGCTGGGTCCGCGACGTGCCCGGCGTGAAGGTGGCCGAACTCGACGGTGCTCGGGTCGTGTTCGACGTGGCAGAGACCGAACAGGCCCAACGTGTGCTTCAACAGGCGGTCCAGCGCGGCCCGGTCCGTACCTTCGGCGCCGTCGTCCCGTCCTTGGCTGAGATCTTCCGGGAGGTCATCTGATGTCGTTCTGGCAAGCGACCCGCCTGGTCGCGCATCGGGAAATCCTTGTCCAGGTACGGGGTAAGGGCCTGTGGATCACCTTCGGATTCTTCGTGGTCGGGCTCTTCGCAGCGGCGATCGTACCGGGCCTGGCCGGCGACGATCCGGCACCGACAGTGGCCGTCGTCGGCCGGCAAGCGGAACGGACCGTGGCCGCCACCGACCTGCAACCCCGCCCGGCCACCGACGTTGCACAGGCGCAAACGCTGGTCCGCGACGGTGAGGTGGACGCGGCGGTGGTAGACGACCCGGCATCCACCACCGGGCTGCGGATCATCGCGATGACGCAGACTCCGTACCAAGTCATGGCCGCCCTCGCGGCGGCCCCGCCGGTGGATCTGCTGGCCCCCGACGCCGTCAGCGACCAGGTCCTCTACCTGGCCTCGTTCGGTTTCGCGTTGATATTCTTCATCTTCGCGATATCCGGCGTCGCCATCGCCCAAAGCGTGATGACAGAGAAGCAAACCCGGATCGTGGAAATCCTCGTCGCCACGGTCCCGGTCCGCGCCCTGCTGACCGGAAAAATCGCCGCCTACTGCCTGCTGGTGTTCGGACAGGTCGGAGTGCTGGCCCTGCTCACACCCATCGCGCTGCGCGTGGGTGACCTGGGCATCCTACTGACCCTGATCGGCCCCGCACTGGGCTGGTTCGTGCCGTTCTTCATGCTCGGGTACGTGCTGCTGGCCTCCATGTGGGCGGTCGCCGGCGCATTGGTCAGCCGGGCGGAGGACCTCACCTCGAGCTCAACAGTGATCACGATCCTCGTCATGGTCCCCTACCTCGGGGTGACCTTCTTCCAGGAGAACGACCTGGTTATGACCATCCTGTCGTACATGCCGTTCTCCTCCGCGGTGGCGATGCCGGTGCGCATGTTCGCCGGCGAGCCCCAACTATGGGAACCGTTCGTATCCCTGGCCATCCTCGCCGCCACATTGACCGCCACGGTGATGGTGGCCACGCGGCTCTACACCGGATCACTGCTGCAAACCGGCGCCCGTGTCCGCCTGCGCCGTGCCTGGACCGGAGCCGAAACCCCACTGGCCTGAGAACGCACGAACAGTTTGAGGATCGCGTCGCGGCGCTTGGCCGGCTTCAGCCAGACCGGGAGTTCGGCGATCGTCGGCATGCGCCGGGACCCATCCACTTTTCGGCGTTCACCGAACTATCGCCCGGTTAGCGTCACTAACATGATCATCAATCCGAAGATCCTCTACTTCGGCACCCCCGTCGTTCTGCTGTCCACCGAGAACGACGACGCCAGCGCCAACCTCGCACCAATGTCCTCCGCCTGGGCGCTGGGTCAAACCGTTGTCCTGGGCTTGGGCCCGGAAGGGCACACCGCAAACAACTTGCGCAAACGACCCGAACTTGTGATCAATCTTCCTGACCCACGGCTCTGGCCGGCCGTCGAGGCTATCGCCGATCTGACCGGTTCCGACCCGGTACCAGAACACAAACGCCCGGCGTACCGGCACGAGCGTGACAAGTTCGGCGCAGCCGGGCTGACCGCGGTGGAGTCGCTGCGGGTACGGCCCCCGCGCGTTGCCGAGTGTCCCCTGCAACTGGAGGCCCGCGTCGAGCACATGGCACTCGACGCAAGCGGTGAGTTTGTCATCGTGCAAGTGGGCGTGGTGACCGTGCATGCCGATCCGGGCATCGTCGGCCCGGCACCGACTACATTGACCCACAGCAATGGGGTCCGCTGATTTACAACTTCCGCCACTACTTTGGGCTGGGTCGGCAGTTGGGCCACAACTTCCGATCGGAGACACCGCATCTTTCCGACACCCGCGGTGAGGTGTTGGCCGCATGACCACGCACTGACGCAAAGCCGCGCCCGCGTTATGGCACCCGCCACATCGCCGCCGGGTCAGTTTGCGGTCAGCCGGAGCGGTGCTGCTCGTTGTGGCGCAACGCTTCTTCGAGCTGGTCTTCCAGGACGATGATCCGGCAGGCGGCCTCCAACGGGGTGCCCTGGTCTACCAGTTCACGGGCTCGGGCGGCCAGGCGAAGCTGGTAGCGCGAGTAGCGGCGGTGCCCACCAGGCGAGCGTAGCGGGGTGAACAGCTTGGCCTGGTCGAGCCGGCGCAGGAAGTCGGGGGTAACGCCGATCATCTCGGCCGCCGCGCCCATGGTGTAAGCCGGGTAGTCATCGTCATCAAACCTGTCGTCGGTTTGGCCCATCGTCACCTTCCAAGTGCAACTCCGTCCATGTGGGCTGTGGATGTCATCGAGGGCCCCGGTGCTTGAATCAGCACCGGGGCCCAAGGGTTGTAGGTCATCACACCATGACCGGTGAGAACACCGGTTGTGTAGTTTCGCGACCGCCGTCGCAGTGACGGATGCGGTAGCGCGAAGATCGCATATTCGTGACCGGAGACCACCTTTCGTAACGATGGAACCTGCGGTGTCCGCTCAAGCCTTTAACCACACCAGCCGAGCGGGCGATCAAACGGTGTCCGACCCTCCCTTTCCTCTGTCTTCACTTACCTTTCAGCGTTACCGGTCTTACTGTCCGCCGGTGGCATGGGCCCCACCACTTGCTTTCCGGCCCATCCACGTCCAGCGGACCCCTTGCCTTGCGGTCGGCACTGAAACGCCGTGCCGACTCAACTTGCCCACCGGGCCCTGACAGAGCACCCGGGCCTTGTCTTGCTCATGCGCCCCACTGGCGGGGGCGCTCGTCAGCGTCTGTTGCCGATCTCATTGCTCAACACCAGGAACATTAGCCGATGCTGCCGAGAATGTCTAGCACGTTCGTCATAGATTTGTTGGACTGCCGTGTCCAGCCTCGCAAGGCCGCGTCGCGCCGGTCGCCGGCGATCTGTGGTGGTGCGAGGATCTTCGACACCACCACAGATCGCTTGCCGCCTAGCGGCCCGACAGCCGCCAGGTCTGGTTCAGTGGGCTGCTTTGGGTGACCGGACGGCAGGTCCACTGGTGGACCAGCGCCCCCGGTGCGGTGGATATGGCGTTGACATCCACGCACTTGCCGCTGTGCCGGACGACGAGCTGATAGTCGCGCGGGTCGTTGCCGGCGTACGTCACCTTCCGGAGGGTGAGCTGCTGATTGGTACCCCCATGGCAACTCCATTGGATGATCGCGGCGCCGTCGGCGGTGGATGCGCCGTTGACGTCCAAGCATTTACCGCTTTGCCGGTTGACGGCGGTGTAGGCGTCGGCGACTCCGGCGACCGGACGGAAGTCCCACAGCTGCTGGTTGCCGCCATTGCAGGTGTTCTGCTGCTGCTGGGTTCCGTCGGCGGTGCTCGCGTTCGGGTTGTGCAGGCACAGCTGGGAGTGCTGCGCGATCGCGGCGGACGCGAAGCCGCCGCCACCACCCGACGGCGGGAGCAGGGTGATGGTGAAGGAGTCGTCGATGTTGGAGTGCGGCAGGTTGACCGTCGCGGCGTTGTTGGACAGCGTCACGACCGTGTCCTGAATGGTCACAGGTCCGCTCACCGCGCCGCCGCCGTTGTGGGGGATGCGCTGTGCGACCACTCGCACCTGGTTGTTCACGACGATGCCGCTGGTGGTGTCCAGGCGTTGCAGGTTGACGGCGATGTTTCCGGTGGTACGGCCGCCTCCCACCAGGATTTTGGCATTGCCGGAGTCCTTCGTGGCGAACGCGTCGTAGTTGGCGCTCGGCGTGACCTGCGCGATGGCGCCGGTCTGTGAGCCGTAGAAGTGGTAGACCCACCATTCGCCCTTGGGTTGGTGCTGGCCGGACACGCGCGTGAGCAGGTTGCCCAGGTCGTTGTGGAGATTGCCGGCACTGGCCCAGTTGGCGCGCAACCCGTCGGCGCCGGCCCGTTCCAGCCGGGCGATGTACCACGAGCCGTCGCCGGGGTTCTGCTCGTTGCTCGCGCCATATTCGTTGATCTGGTACGGGCGCGGGTGGGGGATACCGCGCGAGTTGAGCGTCGTGTTGGCGGTCGCGACATTGGCGACCGGGTCGCCGGGCAGGCTGTGCCAGCTGATGATGTCGGGAATCGTGTTGGTCGATTTGATGAAATCGAGGTACTGGGGCCACCAGCCGCTAGTCGAGGGTACGCAGGCACAACTCGGCCCGACGATCAGGTGGCTCGGGAACTCGGCGCGGATGCGCTGGTATGTGCGCCGCCACAGCTCGAAGTACTGCGACTGTGACCGGTTCCAGAACGGGGTGATGTTGGGCTCGTTCCAGATGTCCCACTGGACCGGCGCCCCGGTCGCGCGGACGTCGTTGAAGAGCCGGGTGAGGAAGTTGTCGTAGTCGGTCCAGTTGCCGTTGTCGCCCGGGAAGCGGGAGATCGGGTAACCGTCGGCTCCCCACAGGTCGTGCGGCAGGATGATGAACTCGCCGCCCAGCGCTCGGGTGCGAAGTAGCTGGGCACGGGTGGAGTTCCAGCGTCGGTCGTATCGGCCTGACACCCAGCCGCCCGGACTGTCCAGCTGAGCGCCGCCGGCGCGCATGTAACGGAACTTCACGTCGGTGAAGAAGTGGTCGGCCGGCCCCGAGCCGTCCTCGGTCATGCCGTAGATCCAACCGGAGGCACGGTAGGTGGGAGAGCCTCCCGCGACCGAGAAGTTGACGCTGATCGACTCATCGGCGGCTTGCGCCGCCGGGGCCGGCGCGAGAAGGAACGCGGCCACCAGGGCGGCGACTGAGGCCAGCGCGATCGGCAGCCTTTCTCGCCGGTGCTGGATGTTCGATGCCGGATCCAATGTGGACTCCTTTCGAGGGCGTACGCGCGGCGATGCGGGCCCGGGATCGCTTCACCGTCTTATGAATCAGCGGTCACACCGGGGTGTACCGGCCAGGATCGGCACCTACGGCTGGGGGTGTGCCCGGCCGCTCCCGGCTCCGCTGTCGAATCGTTTCGCACAGCGTAAATTTGATTCTGATAGATGTCAATCTTGTGTCGGCGAACAGCAGGCGGCCCTGGCAGCGGAATCGATTCGCTACCGACGGTTCGCCACGACCCGCTCTTTGCGCCGTGTTTTGGGTCAGCGCGCCGCGGCGTCGGCGGTCCCCTGCTGTGCGCGATCGCCCACGGGAATCTGCGCCCGGCGGCGCTGTTCGGCCGCTGCGAGGTGCAGATAGCCGCTGGCCGTCCAGGTGTAGGCGCGGTCGCGCAGGCCCATGCCGGTCAACGCGTCGAAGTTCTCCGCGAAGCCGGACCTTTCGCACAACGCGCGGAAGCGTTGGCTGACCTCATTGGCGAGCTCGACGTGACCGGCACGGCGCAAACCATCCTCGATCAGTACGGTGGCCGGCGCCCAGATGGGTCCGCGCCAGTACCCGTCGGCCGTGTAGTGCGTAGAGGTTGGCAGCTCGGTGGCGAGGCCGTGTGGCGTCAGATGCCGGCGAATGCGGGCGGCCAAGGCGCCACTGATTTCGGTTGGCAGTTGCTCGCCGAGCACGATCGGCATGAGATGCAGCAGGCTGGAGGTGGACCAGGTATCACCCGACACCGGGGAGCGCGCGACGAAGCCGTCGCCGATCCACAGCTGCTCCAGCAGTGCCGTGCGCAGTTCGCCGGCCTGCCGGGCCCAGCCTTCCGCGGCTTGCGGGTCGCCGAGCCGCCGGGCCAGATCCGCCAGTTCAACCATCTGCAGGACAAGGAACGCAGCCAGGTCCGGGGTCTGGATCACGCGCTCGGTGTCGAAAGTGGTCGCGTTGTCCCATCCGCTGTCGTTACCGTGCTGATAGTGCGCCAAAGCGCTGCCCGGCACCCGCCGTTCGGTGAGCCAGAAGCCGGTCCATGCGGCCAGATTTCGGTACGCCGCAACGATTTCGGTATCCGGAAGGCTCGGGATGCGCTGGCGCAGCTCGCGCAGTGCCCAGCCGTGGATCGGCGGCTTGACGAAGTTGTAGAGAACCTCGGAGTGGGTGATGGAGTCAGGCAACGCCCCTGCGGGATCCTGGTGCTCGAAGACCAGCCGATACTGGTCCCAAGCCAAATCAGGGGCGCCGTCGGCCAGGGCGAGGGCGTTGAAGCAGTGGTCCCAGCTCCACACCTTGTTCATCCAGTGCTTGGACATGAGAACGGCCGGCCGGGTGATGAAGCCGGCGGGCCGCACGGTCGCCGACCACAGCACATAGGCGGCCAATTCGGCGGCTGGTGTGTGCTCGTCCCGCCACGGCGCCACCGCGTCGACGAAATTATCAAAAGCGGCCTGTGCGTGGGCAATGACCTCTTCAAAATTTTTCTGGTACCGGTAAGGCGCACGCGCGGTCGCGAACTCCTCGATGGCGATCTCCCACGTGCCACTGTCACGGCCGATCGCCAGCTCTCGCCGGGCCGTGCCAAGCTGCTGGACTCCGGTCGCCTCGGCCGGCGCTCCAGACAGGACGGTGATCCGGTACCGGCGGCCCGTCTCGTAAAGCGTGTAGATGTGCGCCCCGTCAACGGGATCGCGAAACAGATACGGCCCGCTGAACGGTGTCAATGTGAGCTCGGCGGCGGCGATCCGCATGGCCAGGCCGACTCCGCGTACCCGGACCGTATCCGTCGTCTCGTACGCCAGCTCGATGGTGCCGCGACCGTCGCCACGCCACAGAAGCCGTGCCGGGGTCGCCGTGACAGCGGTACGCGCCGCGGGCACCAGGCGCAGCACCGGATGCAGGCCGTTCTGATGTGAGACGAGGTGGATGTCCTCCGCGAACTTCTTTTCGCCGATAACGGGAGAGAAGTTGAACCAGGAGCCGTGGTGGCTGAATGGGATCTCCTGGAGGGAAAACTCCGGTCCTGCGCTGGCAGCGTTCATCAAAATCGTTGGCTTCCTTGGTACCTGGAGATTATGGGATTCAGTCCTTGACCGCGCCTGCGGTGACGCCCGCCGCGACGAAGCGCTGGGCGATGATGAGCAGTGCGGTGGCGGGGATGGACGCCACGACCGCGGTGGCCATGACGGCGTTCCATTCCTGGTTGTTGTTGCCGATGTAGTGATAGATGCCCAGCGTGATCGGCCGCAGCGCACCGCCGCTGTCGAGCGTGCTCGCAAAGATGAAATCCGACCACGCCCACAGGAAGGTGAACAGCGCCACCGTCACTGTCGCGTTGCGACTGATCGGCAGCACCACCGAGACGAACGTACGCAGGCGGCCCGCGCCGTCCGCGATCGCCGCCTGAAGCAATTCATTCGGTATACCACTCATGAAGGCGGTGTAGATGAGTACTCCAAACGGGACTGCGATGGTGGTGTCAGCGACGATCAGCCCGGGGAGGGTGTTGAGCATGCCGAGGTTGAGCAGCGCCGCGTAGTAGCCCATCGCCATGATGATGGCGGGGATCATCTGGGCGATGAGCAACAGAAAGCTCAGCGCCGCACCGCCTTTCGGTTGCAGCTTCGCCAGCGCGTACCCCGCCGGAGCGGCGATCACGAGGGTCAGCGCGACGGTGCCCAGTCCGACGACGAGGCTGGTCGCCAGATACGGCAGCTGCTGGTCCAGCACGGCGCGGTACCCATCCAGGGTGCCGTCCAACGGGAAGAGGCCGGGCGGCTGCTTGCGCATGTTCTCGGGCCGGGTGAAGGAAACGTTGACCATCCAGTAGACGGGGAACAGCATGACCGCGGTCACGATCAGCCCGATCAGGGTCTTCCACCAGGTTCGCTTCGCGGTCATGCCTGCTGCCTCCGCTGTACCCGGATGTAGATCAGCCCGAAGAAGAGCGCCATGATGATCAACAGGTTGCCGACCGCGGCTCCGGGGCCGAACTGCGGCAACGGGTTACCGAAGCCGAGCCGGTACGACCAGATGGCAAGCGTCGTGGACGAGTCGACCGGCCCACCCCGGGTCATGATCCAGATGATGTCGAAGACCTTCAGCGTGTACACCAAACCGAGCAGCAGCGTGATCGCCGAGACCGGTCGCAACAGGGGCAACGTCACGTGCCAGAAGTGTTGCCAGCCGCCGGCGCCGTCCAGGGCCGCGGCCTCGTGGATGTGGTCCGGAATGGTTTGCAGTCCGCTGTAGAGCACGACGAGGTTGAACGGAATGCCGATCCAGATATTGGCAATCGTCACCGAAACGAGCGACCATTCCGGCGAGGTGAGCCAGTTGACCTGCCCCACCCCGACAATGCCGAGAGCGGTGTTGACGATTCCGGACTCGCTGTTGAGCATCCACGACCACGTCGACGCCGAGACGATCAGCGGCAGCAGCCACGGCACCAGGAATAGCGCCCGCAGGGTATGCGAGAGCCGGAAATGCTGGTTGAAGAACAGCGCCAGCGCCAGACCGACGGTGAACTGGAACAGCAGTGAGAGCGCCGTGAATGCCAATGTGTGGGTGAGTGCCGGCACAAATGTGGGGTCGGCCAGCACCGCTCGATAGTTTTCGGCGCCGATGAATGGCGCGTCGCCCATGACGAACGACCGGACCGTGTACTCGCGCAGGCTCAGGTCGACATTGCGGTACAGCGGGTACGCGTAGAAGGCCACCAAGTAGACCGCGATGGGGGCGAGAAACCCCCATGCGGCCCACTGCGACTTCACTCGTGATTGGACATTCATCGCGACGTTACTTGGTGGCGGCCGCGGCCGCTTTCTGTGCGGCGGCCAATGCGGCTTGCGGTGGCTGGGATCCGCTCAACGCCGCCTGTACCGCCGTCCATAGCTGTTGCGAGATCTTCGGGTACTTGGTGCCCAGGTTGTCACCGGTCCGCCCCTTGGCGGCGGCCACCGCGTCCACCCATACCTTCAGTTCGGGATTCGCGGTGACCTGCTTGGCCTGTACCTGCTTGGTCGGCGCTATGTACGACAGCGTCGTGGTCGTCGCCAGCGAGTTTTCGGAAGAAGCGATGCAGGACACCAGTTTCTGCGACACGCTGTAGCGCGCCGTGTCCTTCTGCACCGGCACGCTGACGAATTCGCCACCCGTCGGCGCCGGAGCGGTACCGCCATTGATCGCGGGGACCGGGATGATGCCGTACTCGAAACCCGTCTTCTTCGCGTTGGCCAGTTGCCAGGTGCCGTTCTCGGCGAAGGCGTACTCACCGGTGGCGAACTCCTGCCAGCTCGTGGTTTGCGTGTTCTGGATGACCGAGTTGGGCGCGTACCCCTGTTTGAGCCAGTCGGTCCACAGGGAGAGCGCCGACACCGCGGCCGGTGAGTCCAACTGGGTCAGGTTCGCGCCGGAACCCCAGAACCACGGCAGGAACTGGAAACTGCCCTCCTCGGTGCCGATCGCCGAGAAGGTGATGCCCTTCTTCCCGGCCGCCTTCACCTTGGCCAGCGCCGCATTCAGCGACGCCCAGTCCTTGACGGTCGCGATATCGACGCCGGCGGCCGCCAAGACCTTCTTGTTGTAGTACAGCGCCAGGGTGTTGGCGCCGATGGGAACCCCGTAGGTCTTGCCACCGATCTGGCCGGCGTCAAGCAGGTTTTGCTCCACCGCGGCCGTATCGATCTTGGTCTCGCTCGTCGCGGTCAGCACACCCGCCTCGGCCAGGGTCGAGATCACAGGGTTGTCCACGATGAGCACGTCCGGTGCCACTGCCTGCTGCGCCGCGAGCAGTACCTTGTTGGTCAAATCCGTGGTGTCATAGCCTGTCCGGGTGACTGTCACACCGGCGTCCTTGCCGCACTTTTGCAGCAGCGCCACCCAGGCCGAGCCGGCGTCGAACTGCGGATATGGATCCCAGATCGCGTAGTTGGTCGGTGAGTCGTTCCCGGTGCCCTGTGCCGTGCATCCGGCCATGCCGCCGGCGAACACCGCGGCGGCCAGTGAGATCAGGCTTAGCCTGGTGAGGGACGATCGCATCGTTGCTCATCCTTCGTGTGCGGGACAGATTGGCGGAAGATTTGCCTCATGCTTTGCCTCACGTGTCGAACCGATTCGCGAATCGGTTCGACCGACAATAGGCCCGGGTCGGCTACCGGTCAATACTTGCTTCGGCACGGTTGAGGTATGCTGGCTCAGACGGAAGGCTCGAATCGATTCGTGATCCAGGTATCGGAGGCACATGGACATCGGTGAGATCGCGCGCAGGGCCGGCGTCTCGCGCAGCACCGTCTCTTACGCCCTCAGCGGGAAGCGGGCCGTTTCCGAGTCGACCCGGCGGCGCATCGAAAAGGTGATCGCCGAAGCGGGATACCGGCCCAATGCCGCCGCCCGTGCGCTGAAAGAAGGTCGCACGCGGACCCTGGGCCTGGTCATCCCGCCGGCGAGCCAGCGGCTGACCGACATGCAGCTCGACTTCGTCGCCAGCGTCGTTGAGGCGGCCGCGCAGATCGACCTCGATGTGCTGTTGTCACCCAGCGGCGGTGACCACGACCGGTCCTTCGAGCGGCTGGTGACCGGGCGCCGGGTCGACGGCGTGATCGTCATGGAGATCAGGCTCGAAGACGCCAGAGTGGAGCGCTTGCGGCAGACCGCGCTGCCCTTTGTCGGGATTGGACGCACGGCGGACCCTGACAGCATGTCGTGGATCGATGTGGACTACGGCAACCTCATCACCCGGTGCGTCGACCACCTTGCCGACCTCGGGCACACCCACATCGCGCTCATCAACCGGTCTGAAGAGCTGGTCGCGTCGGGATACGGCCCGGGACACCGCGCTCTGGCCGGATTCCTGGAGGCGGTCGAGCGGCGCAACCTAACCGGCGTCGATGTGTGTTGCGCCGACGATCGCGTCGCCGGAGAGGCGCGCTTCGATGAACTTCGCGCCCGGCATCCGGAGGTCACCGCTATCGCCACGATCAACGAGGCGGCCCTGCCGGGGATCGAGCGGGCACTGGCCCGGCATGGGATGACCGTGCCACGCGACTTCTCCATCACCGGTGTTGTCGCGCAGCACTGGGCCGAATACTTCCGCCCTCCGTTGACGGCGGCCGACGTGCCGGCGCATGAGATCGGCGCCCGCGCGGTCGAGCTACTCCAAGAACAGATCGCGACGCCGGGCACGCCACCACGGCACATCCTGCTGGCTCCGCCGATAGCACTGCGTTCCAGCACCGGCCCGGCCCCACGCATGACACGGCACGATGGGTGAATGCGGGTCCTCACCCGGCTGTGGATTCGATCGCTCCTCCTGCTGATACGCCACTGGCCATGGTGGACACCGCGATGTGAGCATCACCCTTGGCGGCTCGCCACCGCCGCAATCGGTTACACCGGATTGGAGCCGGAGCCGTTGGTTTTACAGTCCCAGGCCGGACAGCCATGCCCCGCATTGAGCCCAGGTCGTCGTCATTCAGGCAGTGCCCGGTGTGTTGGGCCACAGGCCACCGGCGGCCGACTTGCGCTTGTCGGGTGGTAGCAGTGTGACCGCGTAGCCGTCGTGGGGGTCTGTCCACGGCACGGTCACCGATGCGGTACCACCGCTGACTGGCAGCACCTGGTCGGAAACCGTGATCGGGCCCCGGATAGCCGCCTTGTTGTTGTAGGGAAAGCGGTAGAGAACGGCCCGGACACGGCCGCTTTGCTCCACCGGTGTGGTGGTGAGCCCGGTCAAGCTGACGGTCACGTCGCCGGTGACGCCTCGGTTTCCAAGCAGCACGTGGGCAACGCCGTCGTCCTTGGTGGCGTAACCATCGGCCGCGTTGCCCGGCGTGACGGACACCCGGGTGCCGCTCATCGCCGCGTAGTGGCGGTAGAGGAACCAGTCCGCCAGCGCGACGTGCCGGCCGCCTTCACGGGCCAGCATGGCGGCCATGTCGTTGTGCAGGTCCGATCCTGATGCCCAGTTGGCGCGCAGGCCGTCGATGTCGTTTCGCTCCAGCCGAGAGATGTACCAGCCGGAGTTCGCGGGGTTCTGCTGACTCGGCCAGCCGTACTCATTGATCTGGTATGGCCGGGCGTCTATGCCTTTGCCCGACAGCAAGGCATCCATCGCCTGCCGGGCAGTGGTGGGATCGACGGAGACGATGTCGTCGTTGAGGGAATGCCAGCTGACGATGTCCGGTACGACGTTGTTCGCCTTCACGTAGTGGAGATAGCCGTTCCACCATGGGTCTTCCGCACTGGGCGAGCGGCTGGTGCTGGCTCCGACGATGACCGCGTCAGGGAATGCGAGGCGGATGCGGGCATAGGTCCGCCGCCACATCTCAAGGTATTGAGCTTGGCTGCGCTGCCAGAACGAGTCGAGGTCCGGCTCGTTCCAGAGGTCCCATTGTGGGGTCATGTCCGAGACCCGGACGTCGGAGATCAAACGGTCGAGGAAGTTGTCGTAGTCGGTCCAGTCGCCGTTGTCGCCGGGAAAACGCGGGCTGGTCGTCCCGTCCGCCCCCCACAGGTCGTGCGGCAGGATGATGAACGTCCCACCAAGGCCAGCCGCGCGCCGGTACTGCGCCAGGGTCGAGTCCCAGCGCCGCTGGTAGCGATCCGCCGTCCAGCCTCCGGGGTTGTCGAGCTGAGCACCGCCGGCGCGTCCGAAACGGAACCTGATGTCGGTGAAGAAGTGGTCGGCAGGTCCAGCGCCGTCCTCGGTCATTCCGTAGAGGATCCCCGAGGCGCGATAGACCGGCGCACCCAGCTCGGACGCGAAGTTGACGGTTACCGTGTCGACCGCCGCCAGCACCGGCGGAGGCAGGGACCGGGAATCGGGTTGGGGCATGAACGCTCCTGACGGTCCGCGGAACGGGCACGGATCTGCGGGCTCGCCACCGACGCGGCCGTTCCAGCGTAGTAAGAACCAGGCGGTGGCCAATCACGTGTCGAATCGGTTCGCCGCCGTCAAGCGTAAGATCAATCAGTCCTCGGGTCAACAGCCCGAAGACTGCTTGACAATGTGCTTCACAGCCACCAATACCTTGTCCACTGGGAGGTTTCCCGAAAGTCTCATGTGCGCGGCGGACGCGTGGGCGCTCCAGCGGTACCAGATGAGGTGCACGCCGGGTCAGCATCGACGCCTTCCGGTAACCGACCCGCCGGGTTCAGAGATCAACACCGCTGAGGGTCGGTTGGGCGAAAGACCAAGGCGCAACGACAGAGTGACCGCCTTCACCCGGCGTGCCGGCCGAGAGAGTCGATGGCATATAACCGGCTCGGCGCGTCGTCGCCGTCCCGCTGTCGCAGCGCCTCGAAGCAGCGCGCGCTCAGCGCTCGCGCCTCGGTGCCCGGCCAGGGCCGAGGGAGCAGTTCCGGTGGGAGCAGCGGGTCGGGCTCCATGGCGGCGGTGAACTGTGCGGCGACCTCGATCGTTCCGGCCAGCAGCTCGATCCGGGCAAGCCCGGCGTGCGACTCGAGCAGTTGCCGCGCGCGCTCGCCGAGGCGGACGTAACGTTCGGCGATCTCGCCCAGGGGCCACAGCGCCGCGGCCAGCCGTCGCGGGTCGCGTTCCCCGCCAACGCACAGGTCGGTGGTGGTGAGGGTGGTGACACCGGCACCGATGCCGAGCCGATCCCGGTGCACCGCGATCAGGTCGTCCCAGTCGTTCGGTGTGACGTAGAGGCCGCCCTGCACGAAGGCTCCGCCGAGGTACACGATGGCATCGCGGAAGCTGTCGCGCGCCGCCCGCGCCGTTTCCGGGATCGCGAAGGCGACCAGGCGCCATCGACCGTCCCACGGTTCGAGTCCCTGGTCCTGGCGATAGGCGTACCGCACGAACTCCACCTCGTTGAAGACCTCCGCTGTGGCACGCAGGAGGGCGCGGCGGCCCCGGCCTTCGTGGGTGAAGCGTCCCTCGGCCACAAGCCGCTTGATGCACAGACGCACCTGCTGGTCGGTCATGCCCAGTATCGCAGCGATGGCGTAGAGCTCGCCCGCGTCGACCGTGCCGTCGGCGCGGACGAGGCTCTCGACGAGCACACGGGTGGTGATCATGTGGCCGATTCTTCCATTCGAACAAGTCGCGTACGATCGTAGCTCAAACGATAGTTTAGGGAGATGCAGTGCGGATGCGAAGCAAGATCGTCATTGCGGCGGCCGGCGTCGCCCTCCTGCTGGCCGGTGGCGTGGGCGTGGTGCTCCACCAGCACTCGTACGACATGCGGGAGGAGCGCGTGACCATTGGCGCGCTCGACGGGGTGCTGGCCAAGCCCGACCGCGTCGACGGCCCGGTGGGGTTGGTGGTCTTCGTGCATGGCGACGGGCCCGTCAACGCGACACATGATGGTTTCTACCGTCCGATCTGGGAAGCCTTCGCCCGCGCCGGCTATGCGTCGCTGTCCTGGAACAAGCCCGGAGTCGCCGGATCGGCCGGCAACTGGCTGCATCAGAGTATGGAGGACCGGGCCGACGAGGTGACCGGGGCCGTCGAATGGGCCCGCTCACGCGCCGACATCGACGGCCATCGGATCGGCCTGTGGGGCGCCAGTCAGGCGGGCTGGGTCATGCCGAAGGTCGCCGTCCGCGTGCCGGACCTCGCGTTCGTGATCGCGGTGTCGCCGGCCGTCAACTGGCTCGAGCAAGGCCGGTACCACCTGCTCGCAAGGCTCCACGCCGAGGGAGCGAGCCCCGCCGAGATCACGGCCGCCACCGAGCGCAGCGACATGATGCGGCGGTTGCTGCGCGCGGGCGCGACCTACGGCGAGTACCGGCGGCAGCCCGGCGCGGATGCCAACATCACCGCGGACCGGTGGACCTTCCTGACGAAAAACCACCTCGCGGACGCCACGGCCGACCTGACTGCATCGCGGGTACCGGTCCTGCTGCTGCTAGGTGGCCGCGACATCAACGTGGATGTCGCCGACACCGAGGCCGTGTACCGGAAAACGACGCCCATTTTGGAGGTCAGGCGCTACCCCGACGCCACCCACAGCATGATCCCGCACGCGGTGGAGGACTCGACCGTGCGGATGACCACAACCGCACTCTTCACACCGCGATCGCTGTTCACGGACGGTTTCCTCGCCGACCAGCGCCAGTACCTGGAGACCCGGCCGGCCTGAGGTTGGCTATGGCCGCTCTCACTTGCCTGTTCCGGTCTGGAACGCGGCGCAGGTTGGTGGTAGACCGGCCGTCCACCGTTGGTGATAACGGCGTCGGTCTATTGCCACTGAAGCTCGTACGGTGCCGCCCAACGTTGTCTCGAACGGGTTCTTGCCACCGCGGACTGTCCGCCCTAAGGCTCGATCCACGTGTTCTGATTGACGGCAGTCGTTCCAGTTGCTCCCGCTGGTCGGGTTGGGTGGTGGGCGGCGTTGGGTGGCGATCGTCTGGAAACGCTTCGGTCGCCGGTCGCCAGATGAGTGAGGCGCCGCGGGCGGCTCGCCATTTGTCGTTGCGGAAGGGGAAATCCCCCAAAAGTCATCCGGCCCGCCCACGTACGCAACATGTCCGATCACAGATCGCTCATACCGCCCGAGCTCCGGCAACTGCCCAATCGAGATGGTCCCAGCACCTGATAGAAGCAAATGCAATTCGGCAAGGGGTCAACGAGCACCAGCCCCATCACCCAACTCATTTACTGGCATAAAATTGACTTAAATATGTACCGATCCCAATTTAATCGCTAGCTTTGCGTACGCCAATAGCGATCGGAGAGATCAGCGTGATCCTCCGGGGAAAGAGGGCAAATGAGAAGCACCTACCTGCGGCGGTGTCAAGCTGCCGCCGGTGCGACCTTGCTGGTCGTTGCCACGTTCGCCACCTCCGCGAACGCCGCACCAGCAGGAGACTCGAAGGCCGGTCAGCCGGCCTATGACACTGGCGCCAACGACCTGCGGACCGTGGCCGACGCCTACCGCGCGTCGTTCACCGACCTCTCGCCCGAGGCGGCGTTGAACGCGGCCCGGGCCCAGGCCAGGAGTGAGAAGTTCAAGCAGGGCCTGGACATCACGAAGGAGAGCTGGGCGGGCGGCTGGTTCGACCCGTACACCGCCCGCCACCACATCGCGGTGACCACACCGGCTGCGGCCAAGGACGTCGCCGCGCTGGCCGCCAAGACACCGGGGCTGAGCGTCGACACCCACCAGGTCACCCGCTCGATGCGTGAGCTGGGCGCGTTGGTGGAACAGATCCGCGGCGGCTCGGACAAGCTGGCGAAGGTCGCCAACAACCAGGTGACCATCGACGTCAAGACCAACGAGGTTGTGGTACGGGTGCCACAGGCCCAGTTCGCCACGCTCACGGCGGCCGACGTTCCTGTCGGCGTCCGGGTCGAGCAGGGCAGCCAGGTCAGCGAGCATCTGGACGCGTGCACCTCGCGTACGGACTGCGACAACGACCTACGCGCCGGCCTGGTGCTGCGCCGCTCGGGTACGCTGTGGTGCTCGCTGGGCTTCACCGCCCGCAGCGGTGGGACCAGGTGGGCACTCACCGCCGGACACTGCATCGGCACCATCGGCGAGACGTGGTCCAATGGCACCAGCACGATCCGCACCGTCGGCCCGGCCACCGACGCACTCAACTCCGGCAACCAGGACGCCGGGGCGATCCAGGTGACCAACGCCTTCTACTCCGCGCAGACCGCGGGCCGAATCATGGTCGGGCCGTCGAGTTTCGCGGCCGTGACGGGCGAGAGCTACAATTTGGTCAACGAGGTCAACTGTCTGTCGGCCAGCTACACCAACCCGGCCCGTGCCGGCAACCCGTGCGCCACCGTCACCGACGTCGGCGCCTCCATCAAGACCCGCATGTCCGGCTATGACCCGTGCGGCGGGGACAGCGGCGGCGGCTGGTACTGGCTGCCCGGCTCCGGCAACCGCTATGCTGTCGCGCTGCACAGCTCGAGCCTCGAGGGTTGCAATGTCGCCAACGGGGTCGCCTGGGCAAGCCCACTCAATGCGTTCTGGGGTGGACTGGTCTACGAGACCTCATGAGATAGATCTGAATGCCAGAACAAAGTTCGCGTGTCCCTGCCGAGTGACTTTCGGCGGGAGACACGCGACCCAGTTGAGGCGAAGGGCGTCCAACCGACATGAGAACCAAACTATCGATCATAGTGGCAACGGCAGCACTCATCGCCGGCTGCGCCACAGCTACCGAGCAGGCACCGAGCATCACCGGGCAGGCTTCCGTCGGCCAAATCCCGGCCGGAGCATACGAGGTTGTCGATATCGTTGGGGTGAATCAGCCGGCCGTCAACGGCGCCCAAATAAAGCTGACCTTCGGCCCCGAAACGCTCACCGCTGACACGGGCTGCAACACGCTGACCGGGCGAACCCGCCTTGACGGTGACCGGCTCACCGTCTCCGACCTGAGGACGACCGACCTGCCCTGCGCCGAACCGTTCGTCTCGGTGCAGCAGTGGTTAGCGGCGTTCTTCGAGGACCAGGCCACCGTTGCCTTCGACAAGAGCCAGCTGACCCTAGCCACCGCGCAGACGACGATCCGGCTGCGATCGACTCGCCAGGCCGTGCCAGGCACGCCACCGGGGTCCGGTCAGCCGCCGAGCGTGCCGCGCACCGCCTGAACACCGCACCCGCGAGGATGTGACCCTTCCATCGGGCAGCGTATGGTGCGGCCGCGGTAGCCGTGCCGCATAGCGCCACCGACCTCGAACGCGTTCTCAGACCGCCCGAACTTCGGCGAGCCGCTTGACCGCGTAGTCGTCGTCCCAGCAGACGGCGGCCTCCCATGCGGCCGACGCTTGCGCGGCGATGTCATACGCGTCTTCATCGAGGCCGGCGGCGTTGTCGGGCAGCACGAGGTCGAGGACGGGGACGTCGACGTGCGACTCGTCCCAGTCGATCAGCGCGACCTGATTCGCTGTCATGCGCACGTTGCCAGGGTTGTTGGGATTGCCGTGGACCACGCATGACTGACGTCCGATGAGCCGCGCCCACGCTGCTCGACATCGCGCAACGCCCTCAGGGGGCATCGCACCCAGGTCGATCTTCGTCCCGGTCTCGGCATGCAGCAGGTCGGTCGACGATCGCCAACCAGGGCGCTGCGGCCAGCCCTGCGTCAACCGATGCAGCTCGCGAAGCGTACCGGCCACGCGACGCCAGTCGGCCTGCGTCTCGGGCGGTCCGCCCTCCAAGTAGGTCATCACCACCAGACCGTCGGCGAACAGCCGGCCGTCCGTGGTCGGGATCGGCACCGGCACGATCAGACCTTCACGGTCGAGGTATTGGAGGAGATCGGTCTCCCACGCGAGATCAGCATCGCTCCTGGCGCCGAGACGACCGACCGCGAGGCGCCCATTGACGCGCACGCTCCACACATCGTTGGCAACTCCGCCAGCAAGCGGTTCGATGCGAGCGACGTCGTCACCCCACTGCTCGAGTGCCTCCCACCCCACCGGCCACATCTTACGGGGTTCAGAACATCACTGTCTCGGCATGAACGCCGGTCCGTCATCTCCGGTTTCCCGAAGCCCGCCCTGCAACCACCGCCTGTTTCCCTTGGCGGGCCATCTGGGCCGCACATAGGCTCGCTCGATATGCGCGTGACCCACTCGCTCCTGCACACCGACGACCTTTCGCCGGGCTGGCCGGGTGCTCGCCGTCGAGGTGGATGTCGCCGCCGCGCCGCCTCACCACCGATAGCCGAGGTGCTCCACCAGATCGCCGTGGACCTTGCGGAAGTAGCGCAGGTGCTGGTCGGTCAGGTGGTTGCGCCAGTCCCCCGCGACTCCCTTGCGGTAGTGGCTGTTGACGTCCTCTTCACCGATCCTGCGGCCGCTCTTGGTGAGCCGTGTGAACGAGAAGCGCTCCAGGACATCGTGCATATAGGACGCCGGGAGTCGCCGCATCGGTGTGGGCGGCAACACCCGCCGCAGCCGGGCCAGCGGTCGCGGTGTGCCGCGCCTGGCGGCCAGGTTCCACTTGACCGCCGCCAGGTGCGCCATGTCCCACGCCGACTTGTCGGTGAGCAGGTCGAAGTGCCGGAAGACCTTGGTCCACTGCGATAGCGGGTCGGCGGTCAGCTCCTCCATGCGCACCTCAAGCACGCCCGGGTTGTTCTGGTTCCACTCGGCCATCGGGTCCAGGAAGACGCGACTGAAGTCGATCTCAGCGATGAGCCCCGCGTCCTTGTCGAGCTTGAGCAGCTGCTTGCGGTGCTCCTGCAGCTCGCTCCACGGCACGCCGCTGATCTCCTCCGGGTGGCTGTTGCGATGGCTGAAATAGCCCGAGACGATGATGTCGCGCGGATCGCGGATGAGGTTGATCCCGCGCAGCGGCGGCAGCGTCTCAAACTCCTTCTGCCGCGCGTTGGTCATGATGAGCAGGTCCGGGTTCTCCGCTTTCACGAAATCGCCAGGCGTGTCGTAGGCCGCCCACTGCTCGGGCACGTGGAGGGTCAGAATCTTGAGGCCCAGGGTGTGGGCCGCCTCGTGCAGGATGTTTCGTGCCCAGGTGGAGGCGGCCTTGTGCCTGCCGAATAACGCGCGCAGCATGTTGCTCCTGTTTACTGGTCAGCCGACCCGGATCGGGATGTGGGTGAACCCCCGCAGCGCCAGCTGGTCGAGCCGCGTCGAGGCGCCGGCCGGGGTGATCATGGGGAAGCGGCGCACCAGGCGGGAGAAGGCGATCTCGCCCTCCAGCCGGGTCAGCGCCGCACCGGGGCAGAAATGCGGGCCTGCACTAAATGTCAAGGCGGCGTTGGCGGGCCGGTCGGGGTCGAACACCCCGGGCTTGGGAAACCGGCTCGGATCGTGGTTGGCCGCGCCGAACATGACGAGCACCGTGGTGCCTGCGGGCACGGTCACGCCATAGACCTCCGCATCCTCGGCCGCGTACCTGGTGGTGAACTGGGCCGGGGCCTCCATCCGCAAGAACTCGTCGACGAAAGCCGAGGCTCGCGAAGGGTCCTCACGCAGCTCCGGCATGCGGTCGGGGTTGTCGAGCAGGATCGACAGTCCATTGCCGAGCAGGTGTGTCGTGGTCTCGAAACCGGCGTTGAACAGAAGGGTCAACGTCGCCAGCAGCTGTGTCTCGGTCAGGGCAGCGTCGGATTCCCAGCCTTGCACAAGGGCGCTGACCAGATCGTCGGCCGGGGACTTGCGCCGTGCATCGACCAGTCGGGCGAAGTACTCCATGAGCTCGGCGGCGGCTTCGTCGCCCGCTGCCAGCTTGCCGGCGTCGCCCCCGTCGAGGACTCCGCCGATCGCGATGACGTGCGGCCGGAACCACGCCCGGTCCTCCTCGGGCACGCCCAGCAGCGCGCCGATCACGTTGGACGGTAAGGCGTAGGCGAACTCGGCCATGAAGTCGACCGGCTCACCCGCGGAGCCCTTGGCGGCGATGGTGTCCAACAGCTCGTCGACAAGCCGGATGATCGAGTCGGTCAGCGCGGTGATCCGGCGCGGGGCGAAGGCCCAGCTCACGTGGCGGCGCAGCCTCCCATGAGTCGGATCGTTGCTGAACATCATGGAGTTCATGAAGACGACCAGGGCGGGATGCTCGCGCCAGCTCGGCCTGGTCTGGTCGACGCGTTCGGCGTCGATGACGCGGAAGTTGGGATCGCGCAACAGCTGGTGCACGGCGTCGTAGCCGTGGATGGTCGCGCTCGGCCGTGGTTGACTCAGGTCGAGGGCCTGCCCGTGCGCGTGCAGGCTCGCGTAGAACGGATATGGGTTGGCTCTGCCCTCCTTCGTGAAAAGCGCGTCATAGGCTGCGCGTGCGTCCACAGTCCCCCCAAAAAGGCCGCCCGACGTTCGAGAAATTTAGAACGACTCTATGCCAGACCTGCGAGTTCGTCAATATCGACAACTGGCTATGCTCGCGTGAACCTCCCACCCATAGGATTCACGCCCCGCGATGGGGGCATCCGCTTCAGCCGTTACCGCGGCGCTAATTACTTCGGTCACTTGATGCGGCCCAGTTCAATCTGAAGAAGTTGTTTGCGCATGACCCATCGACCAATGCGTTAAGTTGCGCAGAGGTGCTATCGATCTCTGCCAACGGCACGTCCGGGTCGAGAGTCGGCATGGCAGCGTTCGCGGGTGGCCGAGGTTCAGGCCAGGCACTTCAATCCTGTGATGCCGTTGGCGAGTTCCGTGCCTGCGGCGCTGAGCACCCGGACTGAGTTCACCTCACCGACGTAAGCGATTTCGGACGCGGCGTCGCACATGCGCTTTGCCGTGGCGGTATCCGCGTCGGCCAGCGAGGTGGCGATCACGACCGTGGGGGGAGGACCCAGCAGAAGTCGCGGACCCGACAGGCGCTGGTCACGGCCGCGCGCGAGCTGCTGGCGCAGGGCACCACGCCGAAGGTCGAGGACGCGGCCGAGCATGCGCACATCTCACGAACCACCGCCTACCGCTACTTTCCCAATCAGCGCGCATTGCTGCTCGCCGCCCAACCGCACATCCAGCCGGACACGCTGCTCGACGACGACGCCCCTGACGAACCCAGCGCGCCTCGACGCCCTCATGGCCGCGTTCACCCGCTACAACTTCGAATGGGAGCCCCAACTGCGCGCCGCACTGAGGCTGTCACTGGAACCCGGGGCCGAGAAACCACTCCTGCGGCAGGGCCGCGCCATCGGCTGGATCGAACAGGCGCTGGCACCGCTGCGTGACAGCCACCCCCGCGTCGACATAACACGGCTGGCCATCGCGATCCGCTCCGCCACCGGCATCGAGTCGCTGATCTGGCTCACCGACGTCGCGGGACTCACCCGCGAGCAGGCCGCGCAGACCGTGCGCCACACCGCTCGCGCCCTGCTGGACGCCGCAGTCGCCGGTCAGGCGGCGGCGGGGACGGGTTGGTCGAACTAGGTGCGGTAAAGCTCGGCATACCAGCCGTCGCGGCCCACCAACGTACGACGCCTCGATCCCGCGCAAACTCATCATCCTTGACCAGGTACAGGCAAGCCTTCACCGCGTACCAGATGGGACTGATCCGGCCCGCCGGATGAGAACTCAGCCCACAACCATCCGGCGCCCGCAAAGGGGAATCGAGAGCCGGACAATTCCGCAGCCGACATGCGCATGTCGAGAATCTTGATCTCAGGGTCTCGGTTAGGTGTCCTAATCGGACGCTCGCCACCGCGTCTCAATACCGAATCTATCCTATTCGGACGGCCGTGACGTCGTCTCACCACCGAACCGTCAGTGAGACGGCTCGCGCGGCGTCGCTTCACGCCGTGATCTATTCGGCGCTGTGCTTCAGGGAACCATTGACGGACCGGCCATCCACCACAGAGACCCGGCGCGCGCGAGCGCCGGTGCCATTTTGCCGTGGACAGTGCCGCGCCCCCGGAAGTCGATCAGGAGGATGAAACCGAAGTGACAGCGCCGGCTGGTTTACTGCGACCATGCTTCAGCGTGGTCGGTGGTGTTGGCAGCGACTCCCTGTTCGTGGGCATGGTGAGTGGGCGAAGCTATAACGGTCTGCCACGTCACACCTCGGCCCGTCGCCCAGGGATTCGCTGAATCCACGGCTACCGCCGCGGCACGGTCACCGGCCCTCGCGGTCGGCGATTCCACGATCCAGGGCGCTGGCGCTTTGCGGGACCACAGAGTCCGCCGAAACCGCTGGCAAACAAGATGGAAACCACGCAAAACGCAGGAGTGCACAGGCAGCGGAGCGGATCCCGTGAAAGGGATCTCCTCAAGGCAGAGGAGGCATGACGTGCGTCAAGGATTACGTGGCCTGGTAATGGCCGGGTTGCTGGTCGGATTGCTGGCCAGCGGGTCGCCGGCCAACGCGGTGACACCGAGCGTGGCGGTCGCCACGGGGCGCCACACCTACACGGGCACAATCGACGGGGCTGACTTCAGGATTGAGACGCCGTGGCGGTGGAACGGCACCCTGGTGCTGTTCAGCCATGGCAACTGGCCGGTCGGGTTCCCGCCACCGGGTGGGATCTGGCTTTCTAACCGGCCGCCGGACCGGTCCCGGACCGAGGCGTGGCTGCTGGACAACGGCTACGCGCTCGCGGCTTCGAACTTCAAAGGCGTCACCGGTTTCGCGATGAAAGACGCGCTGCAGGACCAGATCGCGTTGCTGGACTGGTTCGAGGCGAACATCGGGCGGCCGCACCGCACGGTTGCCACTGGGCATTCGAACGGGGCGGCGATTTCGGCACTGCTCGCCGAGCGTCACCCGCACCGGTTTGCCGGAGTGGCGACCGCGTGCGGCGAGTTCGACCCGCCCGGAACCCTCAACACGGCGCTGGACATGCTTTTCGCGGTCAAGGCCCTGCTGGTACCGGCTGATCAGCAGGACATCGAACTGGTGCGGTCCCGTGACCCGGACCGCGGCAACGAGGTCCTTGGCAACGCGATCCGCGTCGCCGTGACGACACCGCAGGGCCGCGCCCGCATCGCGCTGATCGCCGCGCTGGGCAACATCCCGGGCGCGTTTTCCGCGCACGAGCCGGCGCCGCGGCCCGGCACGCAGGACTGGGTGGGCAAGCAGGCGGACTGGATCATGGGCTACGTCATTTTCGGTGGACCGAAGGAGCGGTCCGATCTGGAACGCCGTGCCGGCGGCAATCCCTCGTTCAACACCGGCATCGACTACCGCCGCCTGCTGAGCCGGTCCAGCCAGACCGAACTGGTCCGTCGCGCGTACCATGCGACGCCGGGTGTGGACCTCAACGCCGACCTGGACCGGCTCAACGCCACGCAGCGGATCGCCGCCGACCCGGCCGCTCTGGCCTACATGGATCAGTTCGCACTGCCGTCCGGGCGGATCACGATGCCGTTCATCACCCTTCACACCGAGCAGGACGGCGGCGCAGTCGCCGAACACGAGCGGTGGTACGCCGGCCAGGTCCGCCGGCATGGTGACCCGGCAAACCTGCGCCAGGTGTATGTGGACCGCGGGATGCACTGCGCGTTCAGCGACGCGGAAGAGCTGGTGACCCTCCGCGCCCTGTTTGAGCGGATCGACACCGGTCGTTGGCCAAACCTGAGCCCGCACCGGCTCAACACGGCCGCGGGCGTGTTCACCGACCCGTACCACCAGGTCCTGGACTTCACCACGTTCCAGGACAAACTCATGCGCCCGGCGTTCACCAATTTCACCCCAGCGCGGTTCCTGCGCCCGTCACGCTAGTTTCGTGAGTCGTTAATTCGGCTGTCCCAGAGGCAAGGGCACGTCTCCATTTGCGCCGCGGCGGCGGTCCTGAAAGGCGCTGCGATGGCCATTCGTCAGGACCCAGACTGGATTTGCAGGGTGACCAGTGAGTAGATGCTCGATACTGTGCCCAGGCCCAGGGTGCACAGGGTGATATCGGTCGCGGGGCCAGTGACGGTTTGGATCACCGAGCCGCCTTGGAAGAGTCCTGAGGTGACGTTGCCGGTTACGGTGACGACAAGGGCCGCCCCGACGACGGTGGCGGTGGTGTTGCCGGAGATGGTGGATTTCTGCCCGGTGTTCCAGGTGATGGTGAACGTCAGTGGTGAGCTGTCCAGCAGGTCAAGACAGGACCGATTCGGGTAGCTGATCGCGGCGGTGCGGGAGCCGGAGGTCAGGCCGGGGGCGCTGGCCGCCGTGCAGGGTCCGTACTGCGTGGAAACCTGAACCGTGACCGGCTGCGGGGTGTTGGTCAGGGGCGGTGTGAAGGTCGAGGTCTGGCTGCTGGGCGGACCGCAGGTCACGCCCAGTGCATCGGCCGCGGCTGGTGGCGCCATGACCGCTGGAGCGGTCATGATGGTAGCTGCGATAACAGACTAGATCCGAACATTGCGCCAGCGCATGACCGCTCCTTTGATCGATGAATATCGACCGATACTAACGCGATACCCACCATCGAGACCCTTGTCGTCACGCGGGAGGGTATACGCGACCTTGACGCGCCGTTAGCGGCATTGACCGCGTCGATGAACTCGGTGGCACGCTCGGCGTCTCAGCCGCAACGACGGTCTATCCGCCAGGAACGCGCACCCTGTTGGCGGCACAGTTTCCAGAGTCACGTGCCGCAGGCCGTGGTTGCGTCCCCACCGCTCGGCCACCTGCATACGGCGCCGTCCGACACCGCGCCGCTCGTGGCCATCAGCAGCGGCAAGCTCGCCGACGCACACGTCCACCTCCCCTCTGAAGTGCTGGCGGGTGCCAACCGTCACCACGCCGACGATGTTGCCTTGGCTCTCCGCGACAAAGACTGCGTGGTGATCGGTGTCGGCCCGGGCCAACGATTCACGGACCCAGCCCGTCACGGCCTCAAGGACGGCCTGCTTATCCCGCCACGACGCCACACCAACGATGAGCCGCGGCGCCCAGGACCCACTTCCACGGCCCACTGGCGGCCGCCACGATTTTTCAAACACCGTTTGCGGGTACCGAAAAGGCCGCGTCGTGGTGTCCAATGAGGACACTGTCCTCGACGCGGATCCCGGTCGCACCCACCGCGGGTGCCGAAATCACGCCAAGAAACAGGCCCGGCCGTCAGATCTGTCGTTGTTGGGGTTGGTCGAGGTTGGCGAGGTGGGCGCGGATGGTGGGTACGTCCGCCCCGGTGTCTTCGGTGTGGTCGGTGCCGAGACTGGTGAGGATGTCTATGGCGTTTTGCCAGTGCTGGCGGGCTTGTTCGTGTTGACCCTTGGCATGATGGGCGTGGGCGAGCCCGTCATGGGCGCGGGCTTGATCTGCGGGTTGGGCAAGAACGGTCGCGAGTTCAAGCGCCTGCTGATGGTGGACAAGGGCACTGGCTTGGTCGCCGATGGCGTGATGGAGCCGGCCGAGGCCGTGCATAGCTTCGAATTGCCAGTTGCCGCTGCCAAGCTCGCGGGCCAGGCCAAGTGCCTGGTCATAGTAAGCAACGGCCAGCTTATGTTGGCCCAACGCCGAATGGGCGTAGCCCAGGCCGCTGAGCGAGGCCATCTCGCCGTCGCGGTTGCCGGTGGTTTGAGCGATGTGCAGTGCCCGTTCAAGGTGGTCGGCGGCCTGCTGATAGCGGCCCTGCACCCGGTGGACTTGGCCGAGGTTGGTCAGCGCCCGCATTTCGCCGTCGCGGTTGCCGGTGGCTTGGGCGATGTGCAGTGCCCGTTCAAGGTGGTCGGCGGCCTCCTGGTGGCCATCCTGC
>NZ_QJUG01000070.1 GCF_003426775.1 Allorhizocola rhizosphaerae
CGGTTCCGCCGCGCGGTCAACGCCCGTGGGCACTTCCCGACCGAGCAGGCCGCGCTCAAGGTGCTCTACCTGACCGTGCTCAGCCTCGACCCCGCCGGCAAGGGCCGCGCCCGCTGGTCCAACAGATGGAAAGCCGCTTTGAACGCCTTCGACATCACCTTCGACGGCCGCGTCAGCGCCGGCCGCCACTAATATCGACGACACTCCACATTAGACACAACCACCGAAGAAATCTTCCACCACTTACTTGACACACCCGGCAGGGCGCGGCGCTTACGCCAGTGCGCCGATAGGCCCCCGATGGGCCCTCCGCGCGATCATGAAGTTAGTGTCGCGGCGCACCGTCGAGAATGGACATAAGTTCATTATCGACGCAAATGGGCGCGGCCTAGCTGTGGGTAGGGTTGGGGTGGTGAGCGGTGTGTTGCGGGTGGCTGGGGTGCGCAAGGTTTTTCGGGGGAATGTTGTCCTTGACGACTTGTGGTTGGAGGTGGGCGAGCACGAGGTCGTGGTGCTCATCGGCGCTTCGGGGTCGGGCAAGTCGACGTTGCTGCGCTGCGTGAACCTGCTGGAGAGCATCGACGACGGCACGATCCACCTCGACGGCGTGGACATCACCGAGCCTGGTGCGGACGCTGACGAGGTACGCAAAAAGATAGGTTTGGTTTTTCAGTCGTTTAACCTGTTTCCGCACCTTTCCGTCCTGGACAACATCACGCTGGCGCCGCGCCGGGTGCACCGGCTCGACCGGGCCACTGCCGAGGCGAAGGCCTTGGCCCTGCTGCAAAAGGTTGGCCTGGCGGAGCGGGCGCGTGACTACCCCGATCGGCTGTCGGGCGGGCAGCAGCAGCGGGTGGCGATCGTGCGCGCACTGGTCAACGAGCCGCGCCTGATGCTGCTGGACGAGGTCACGTCGGCGCTCGATCCCGAGCTGGTCGGCGAGGTGCTCGCGCTGATCCGCAGCCTCAAGGCCGACGGCATGACCATGCTGATCGCCACGCACGAGATGGGTTTCGCCAGGCAGGTCGCCGACCGGGTGTGCTTCCTCCACAATGGACAGATCTTGGAGGAGGGCCCGCCGCACCGGGTGCTCGACGACCCGACCGAACCGCGGACGCGCCAGTTCTTGCGGCTGATGGAATCCAGCGGGCGGCTCGGCGGTTGACGCCGATATGACTGACGTTGTGCAGACGCGCGGGCGCGTCCGGGTCGAACGGGGCGCCAAGCGGGTGCGGGCCTTCCTCTGCGGGCAGGCCGTCGCCGACACCACCCGACCCGCACACGTTTGGGAGTCCCCCTACTATCCGACCTACTACTTCCCGATCGAGGATGTGCGCGCCGAGTTGGAGCCGACCGGCAGGACGCACCACTCGCCCAGCCGCGGCGATGGCGAGATCTACGATGTGCGAGTTGGCGATCGCGTCGCCGAAGGGGCCGCGACCCGCTACGCCGACTCGCCGATCGAGGCCCTGCGCGACCTGGTCCGGCTCGACTGGAAGGCGATGGACGCCTGGTTCGAGGAGGACGAGGAGGTCTACACGCACGCACGCGACCCATACACGCGCATCGACACCCTGCCCAGCTCGCGCACCATCCGGGTGGAGGTCGACGGCGTGGTCGTTGCCGAGTCGAGCCGACCCATCCTGCTGTTCGAGACCGGGCTGCGCACCCGCTACTACCTGCCCAAGACCGATGTGCGCATGGATCTGCTTGTGCACACCGACACCGTCACGCACTGCCCCTACAAGGGACAGGCCGAGTACTGGTCGATCCGCACTCCGGCCGGCCTGCGCGAGGATCTGGCATGGTCCTATCGCACGCCGCTGCCTGAGAGCCAGCGCATCGCCGGGCTGATCGCCTTCTACAACGAAAAGCTCGACATCTATATCGACGGGATTCGCGAACAGAGGTGATCCGGCCGGGCCCCGGCATGCGTAATGACGGTTGGGATGGGACTCACCGAAGGCGGGGGGAGGTTGCTCATGCCTGCCATCTGGTACGTGTACGCGATTGTCGAGGCTTCGGCCGTGCCCGGTCTGGAGCTTCCGTCGGGCATCGACGATGTCCGGCCGTCGCCTGTCGTCGCGGCGGGCGGTCTCGCCGCGATCGCGGCGCAGGTCGATCCGGCGGGCCTGGCCGTGGCGCGGGCGGATCACGCGTTGGCCGCGCATGACCGGGTGATTCAAGAGATATTTTTCCAGGGGGTACCGGTTCTGCCCCTGCGCTTCGGCGTCGTCCACGCCAGCCGGGCGGCGGTCGTGACGCAGCTGGTGACGCAGCGCTCATGGATGCGCGCCGAGCTCGACCGCGTCCGCGACGCCGCGCAGTGGTCGGTGCGCATCGCCTCCGACGCCTGGCTGGAACGCCAATCCCCGCAGGAATCCGTTGAAACCGTTGCCTGGCAAGCGGCGCGCATCTACGACGGCCGGATCTATCTCGCGCGACAAGTGCGGCTGCCCTCACGCGATCCGCTTCTGTCAATTTGATGCCCGTCGCTGGCCCATGGCGTGAGCGGCAAGTTGGGTGCTCAACATCCCGGAGGCACGGCCAGGTCGCGCCTGCGGCGCGGGCTGGCCTCGCTCGCCGATCGCCTTGTGGCGGAAGGCATCATCGAACGCTGAAGCTCTTGCGGCGTCAGCGCGGCCCAGTGGCGCAGCATCCAGCCCGCGACGAGCGAGCCGGGGCGGCCCGACCGGACCGTCGGGCGGGCGGACTCCCGGCAGTGGGGCGTAGGTGAGCGCGAACGCCTGTCTTGGCCATGTCCAGCCCCGCCATCCCGTCCGGCTCGACCATGGCCCATGAGGCGATCCCAGGCGATGGCCGGGCGGGTCGGCTCGTGTGTGACCCACGCGGTGACCAGGGACGCGCTGCCGAACACGAGCACGACTGCGCTGGCGATGCCACGGACACGCGAAGCGAGGGGCATCCGGCCACCGTAGGCCCGACGCCCCTCGCGCACCTCTCGGTGGCCACCGTAGTTTTACCGTCCCTGCAGCGCCCTCACGTTGTCGCCGAAGGTCCAGTTGCGCGAGCCGTCCCAGTTGACGGACCACGTCATCAGGCCCTTGAGGTTGCCGTTGAAGCTGTTCCAGCACTGGGCGACCAGTGCCGGGGTCATGTAGCCGCCGCCCGCGCCCGACTGTGCGGGCAGGCCCGGTACCTGCTTGTCAAACGGGACTCGAATAGTCGTCCCCTGGATGACCAAGCCCTGGTTGAGACAGTTGGTCTGGGCGACGAAGCCCTGCACGGTTCCGGCGGAGTAGGAGTCGCCCGAGCAGCCGTACATGCTGCCGTTGTAATACTGCATGTTCAACCACCACAGGCGCCCGTTGTCAACGTATCGCTTGATAATCGGCAGATATGCGCCCCAGATGGAGCCGTACGTGACGCTGCCGCCGGTCACATAGGCCGTCTCCGGAGCCATCGTCAGCCCGAAGTTCGACGGCATCTGGGCGAGCACGCCGTCGATGATGCGCACGAGGTTCGCCTGCGAGGTGGACAGCGCATTGATGTTGCCGCTGCCGGTCAGCCCGGTCTCGATGTCGATGTCGATACCGTCGAAGTTGTACCGTTTCAGGATCGGCACAATCGTGGCGACGAACCGGTCGGCCACGGCGCTGGAGCTCAGATCGATGCCCGCGGTCGCGCCGCCGATGGACATCAGGATGGTCAGGCCCGCCGCCTTCGCCTGGCACATCTCGGTCGGGGTGGCCACGCGCACGGTCGCGTCCATGCCGTCCTCCCACAGGACCGTGCCGTCGGAGCGGATGACGGGGAACGCCGCGTTGATGACGTTGTATCCGTGTTGGCGGATGAGCGGGTTGGTGATCGGGGTCCAGCCGAACGGCGGGTGCACGCCATTGGACGCGCCGTCCCAGTTCTCCCAATAGCCGTGCAGCACCTTGCCCGCCGGCCGCGACTTGACGGCACACGTCGCACCGGTCGGCGGCCGCGAGGTGGTTGGCGGCCGCGAGGTGGGCGAGGCCGAGGTGGGCGGCCGCGTCGTAGTCGGGGGCGCAGAGGTCGGCGGTGTCCCGTCACACGCGCCGATGTCCTTCCACAGCGACGGTGTCGCGGCCGGATTCCATCCCGCGCCCGGGTGCGCGGTGTGGGTGACCAGCGCCTGGTAGAGCCGGTTCTGGTAGGTGACCTGCGTTCCGGCGGTGTAGGTGCGGCCCTGCGCCCACGCCGGCGCGGTGCACACGACCGCCTCACTGGGCGTGGGAATGAGCACGAGCGCCGTCACGAAGCTCATCGCGACGCCGGTTACCAAGGCGACCAGCCAGCGCCGGGATTTAAACATGTCGTTCCGCATGGCTAATTATTAAGAAAGCTTACTTTAAATGTCCACACCCATCCCCTTAAGGTTCGCTTCAGATACGATCTTCGGCTGGGACGACGCGCTGGACGCCAAACTTGTCACTGAGATCCCCACACAGGACCATCGCGTTGCTCATGAGAGCTCGCCATCACGGCTGGAGGTCCGTCGACATGGTGTCGTGACAAGAGCAAGGGCTTCGCACGAGCACTGGTGACGAACCTTTGCCCATCGCCCGAAGGCCCAACCATGTCTTTCTACCTTGCCGCCGGCCGAATGGGGCCAACTCGACTACCCACACAAGCCCGGCTAGACCTTGGCGAAGGCAAGGCTGGGCAAGCGGGAGGCGAACGCGCGCCGCAGGTAGAACCACCACGTTATCGCGAGGAACACCGCGTACCCGGCGAAGAATACCAGCAGTGCCAACGCGATCGAGCCGGTGTGCACAATGGATATGCCGAATCCGCGTGGGATGAGGAATCCGCCGAACGCGCCGATGGAGGATGCCAGCCCGATCACGGCCGCCGCTTGGATGCGCGCGTGGGCGAGCGCGGCCGGGTCGGACTTGCGTTCCGCGATCGCCCGGTAGATGGCCGGAATCATGCGGTAGGTCGAGCCGTTGCCGACCCCGCTCACCACGAACAAAACCAGGAACGAATTCAGGAAAAGCCAGAAGCTCGCGAGATTGAGGCTCAAAAGCACCCCGCCGGTCCCCCACGCCAGCATCACGAACGTCGCGGCCGTCACCTTGGCGCCGCCGACGCGGTCGGAGAGCCAGCCACCGAACGGGCGCGACAGCGAGCCCACGAGCGGGCCGAGAAAGGCGAAGTATTGCCCGCGCACCCCGGCGAACTGCGATTGGATCAGAAGCGGGAACGCCGCCGAATAGCCGATGAACGACCCGAACGTTCCAATGTAGAGCACCGACATCACCCACGCGTGCTTGTCGCGTAACACGGTCAACTGCTGGCGCACCGTCGCCCGCGCCACCGTCAGATTGTCCATGAACAGCCACGAGCACGCGATCGCCGCGACGATCGGCACCAGATAGACCAGCGCCACGTCGCTCACCATCACGCCCGCCACAATCGCCAGCGGCACAACGATTTGCACCACCGCCACGCCGATGTTGCCGCCCGCCGCGTTGATGCCCAGCGCCCAACCCTTGTCCCGCTCAGGATAGAAGTACGAGATGTTGGCCATGCTGGAGGCGAAGTTGCCGCCGCCGACACCCGCAAAGCCGGCCGCGATCAAAAACATCCAATATGGTGTACCGGGCGAAGCCACGCAGTAATACAACAACCCCACCGGCACCACCAGCGCCGTGGTCGTCACGACCGTCCAATTGCGACCGCCAAATCGCGCGACGGCTGCCGTGTAAGGGATGCGCAGCGCCGCCCCCACCAAGTTCGGCAGGGCAACAAGCCAGAACAGCTGATCGGCCCCGAACCGGTACCCGGCAAGCGGCAGGCTCACCACGACCGCGCTCCACATCAGCCACACCGAGAATCCCAGGTGCTCGGCGAAAATCGAGAACACGAGATTGCGCCGGGCGATCCGCCGGCCCGTGGCGCGCCAGAAGCCCTCGTCCTCCGGATCCCATCGGTCAATCCATTGCCCGCGCACGGCTCGCCTCCCTGCTGCGGTAGACGATGTACGGTCGGGTCAGGTAACCCAGTGGCAGGCTGAACGCATGCACGAGCCGCGTGTACGGCCAGGCGGCGATCAGTGCCCACGCCACCAGCGCGTGCAGCTGGAACCCGAACGGCGCCTGCGCGATCGCATCCACGGACGGCTGGAGCACGAAAATCGACCTGAACCAAGGCGCGACGGTCGCGCGGTAGTCGTGGCCGTTGCCGGTCAACGTGATCGCCAGTCCCATCAGGATGGTCGTGCCCAGCAGCACATACATGACCAGATCGCTGGCGAGGCTCGCCCGGCCCACCGCGCGCACGGTCAGCCTGCGATAGACGAGAATCGCGAGCCCGGTGACCGTCATCACCCCGGCCATCCCGCCCACTCCGAACGCGACGACGCGGTAGAGCCCGTCGCTCAGGCCCACCGCCCGGGTCCAGCCCGCCGGGATGAGCAGGCCCATGGCGTGGCCGCCCGCGGTCAGCAGAATCCCGTAGTGAAACAGCGGGCTGCCGAGGGCCAGCAGCCGCCGCTCGTGCAGCTGGCTCGAACGCGCCGTCCAGCCCGCTTTGTCGTACCGGTACCGCCACGCGAGCCCGATGACGAAGCTCGCCAACGCCAAGTACGGCAACACACCCCAAACCGCGAGTCTCATATCCCCACCATCTCCACGGGTGGTCCCTCCTGTGCCAGTGCGCGTGCGGCCGCCAGGTCTGCCGGGCCGGGCCGGGGCAGCGCTGCCCGCACGGCTCCGACGACCGACGCGTATGGCGAGCCAAGCCCGTCAAGCGCCTGCCACAACAACTCCAGCCCGGCTCGGTGTGCGACAAGCAGTTCCATCGCCGCGTCGTAGTTGCCCGCCGCCGAGAACTCCAATACCACCGCGAGATGGTCCGGCAGCTCCTCGTCGGTCACGACGAGTCCGGCCCGCTGGTATGCCTGCCGAAACTTCAGCAGCGCCACGCCCCTCCGGCGCGTGTCGCCATGCGTGTAGTAGGTCAAATACAGGCAGCACCGCTTGCGCATGTCGAACGTCTCGACATAGTGTGCCTGCGCGACTGACAAGGGTGTGCGCTCCAAATAGGACTCGAACTCCGGCAACACACCCCACAGCACAGCGCGCGACTCCGGATAGGACAGCGCAATCGACGCCGCCTTGTGCAAAACACGGCTCATGACGCGCGCACCTTAGGCATCGGCAGCATGACACGACCACTGTCCTGTACCGAACACCCGTCGTTGAACGCCTCAGTCGTCGGCTCCCGATGGGCGTGCGGGATGACATACCGATCCTCGGCCTTGGCGATGGCCAGCAACCGGTACATGTCATACATCAGCTCACCCGTCATACCGACCGACGCGGGGATCGACTCGTCCGGCTCCCTGCCCAGCGTGATGTCGCGCATGAACGCCCGCATCGCCGCGAGCTTGCGCAGGACATCGCGCACGGGCGCTGGGTCACCGGCCGTGAACAGCGATGCCAGATAGCCGATCGGGATGCGCAGCGAATCCACCGCCGCGAACAGGTTTTCGGCGTCCTCACCGTCAAACCCCGTGTCGCGCACCGCATCGACGACCGGCGAGAGCGGCGGGATGTACCAGACCATAGGCAGCGTCCGATACTCGGGATGCAGCGGCAGGGCCAGCCCATAATCGAAGATGAGCGAATACACCGGCGAACGCCGTGCCGCCTCAAGCCATTCCTCCGAGATGCCACTTGCCAGGGCGGCCTCCACAACGGACGGGTCACGAGGGTCGAGCAACACTCGCTTCTGCGCCTCGATGAGCGAATGCTCGTCACGCACGCTCGCCGCCTCCAGCACCCGATCCGGGTCATAGAGCACAATGCCGATGTATCGCAGCCGTCCGACACATGTCTGCGCGCACACCGTGGGCATGCCCAGCTCAATGCGCGGGAAGCAGAACGTGCATTTCTCCGCCTTGCCCGTCTGATGATTGAGGAAAATCTTCTTGTACGGGCACCCGCTCACACACATCCGCCAGCTGCGGCACGTGTCGGAGTCGACGAGCACGATGCCGTCCTCCGTGCGCTTGTAAATCGCGCCCGACGGGCACGCCGCCACGCACGACGGGTTGAGGCAGTGCTCGCAAATCCGGGGCAGGTAAAACATGAACGCCTGCTCGAACTCCAGCCGCACCCGCTCGGACATCGTCTTGAGCACCGGGTCGTGCTGCGCGAGCTCGGGCCCGCCGCCCAGGCTGTCGTCCCAATTGGCGCTCCACACGATCGGCGCGGTCGGCTTCGCCGTGGGCAGGTCGTCGCCCGCCGGTGCGGTGATGAGGTTTTGATAGTCGTAGGTCCATGGCTCGTAATAGTCGGACAGCTTCGGCAGGTGTGGGTTCGAAAACAGGGAGAGCAGCCGGCGCAACCGCCCACCCGAGCGCAGCTTGAGCCGCCCGCGCCGGTTGAGCGCCCACCCGCCGCGCCACCGCTGCTGGTCCTGATAGGTGCGCGGATATCCCTGCCCCGGCCGGGTTTCCACATTGTTGAACCACGCGTACTCGACCCCACCCCGATTCGTCCACGCCTGTTTGCACGTCACCGAACACGTGTGACAGCCGATGCACTTGTCCAGATTCATGACCATCGCCATCTGTGCGAGGACACGCATCAGTAGTCGACCTCCTGTGAACGGCGGCGGATCGTCGTGACCTCGTCGCGCTGGTTGCCGGTCGGCCCAAGGTAGTTGAAGGCAAAGGAAAGCTGGGCGTAGCCGCCGATCAGGTGGCTGGGCTTGATGAGCACGCGGGTGAGCGAGTTGTGTGTGCCGCCGCGCTTGCCGCTGGTCTCACTCTTGGGCACGCCGATCAGGCGGTCCTGCGCGTGGTAGAGATACACGGTCCCTTCCGGCATGCGGTGTGACACGGTTGCCCGCGCCACCACGACACCGTTGCGGTTGACCGCCTCCACCCATTCGTTGTCGGCCACACCGATCCGCGCCGCGTCCGCCGGGCTCATCCAGATGGTCGGCCCGCCGCGCGACAACGTCAGCATCACCAGGTTGTCCTGGTACTCGGAATGAATCGACCACTTCGAGTGCGGTGTGAGGTAGCGGACGGCCAGGCCCAGCTCGCCCTGCTCGCCGATCGCGGGCTCGCCGAACAATTTGCTCATCGACAGCGGCGGCCGGTACACCGGGAGCTGCTCGCCCATCTCGGCCATCCAGTCGTGGTCGAGGAAGAAGTGTTGCCGACCGGTCAGTGTGTGCCACGGCTTGAGCCGCTCCACGTTGAGCGTGAACGGGCTGTAGCGCCGCCCGTCCTTCTCGATGCCGGACCACTCCGGCGACGTGCCGACCGAAACCGGCCCCTGCTGCGTGTCGGCGAAGGTCACCCTCCTGTGCTCGGCCAAATCCTTTAGTGGTACGCCCGTACGCCGCTCAAGGTCGGCGAAGCCCGCAGCCGCCACTTCGCCGTTGGTCGTGCCCGACAACGCCAGGATCGCCTCGCACATGTCGGTGTCGCGCGCAAGGGATGGACGGCCCCGTGCGCTTCCCTCCCGGACCACCCCGTTACGCCCGCGGAGATATTCCACCTCTTTGGACAGTTCAAACCGGACACCCTTGGTCATCGCGCCCAGCCGCTCGACCAGCGGGCCGAGTGCGGCCATCCGTTCAGCGACGGCCGGATAGTCTCGCTCGACGACGACCAGGCGGGGCATGGTGACACCCGGGATCGGGGTGCTCCCGTCCTCGCGCCAGTCGTGCACGATCCCGTTGACCGTGGCCAGTTCGTCGGGCGTGTCGTGCATCAGCGGCGCCGCGACGATGTCCTTGCGCACGCCGAGGTGGGTCTTTGCCATGACGCTGAACGATTTCGCGATCGCCGTGAACGCGGCGAAGTCGGTGCGGGTCTGCCAGGGCGGCGCGATGGCCGGGTTGAACGCGTGCACATACGGATGCAGATCGGTGCTCGACAGGTCATGCTTCTCATACCACGTCGCCGCCGGGAGCACGATGTCGGCGAACATGGTCGTGCTCGTCATCCGGAAGTCCAACGCCATCAACAGATCCAGCTTGCCCTCGGGCACATCCCCATCCGGCTCCGCGCGCACCGCCGAATCGGCCCCGAGCAGATGCCGCAGGAAATACTCGTGTCCCTTGCCCGACGACCCCAGCAGGTTGGCCCGCCACACGGTCAGCGCCCGCGGCCAGTTCTCGGGCGCGTCCGGTTCGTCGGCGGCAAAACGAAGACTCCCATCCTGAAGCGAGGCAACGACATGCGCGACCGGGTCGGCGGACTCGTCGGCCAGATCCAGCGGGTTGCGATTGAACGTCGGATACGACGGCATCCAACCCAATCGGGCCGACTGCGCGATGAGGTCCGCCACCGACTTGCCCGCAAACCGTTGCTCCGCAAGCGGTGACGCGAATGTGTCGGCCGTGAACGTGTCATAGCGCCACTGGTCGGTGTGCAGGTACCAGTACGGCGTCGCCGCCTGCTGCCGGGCCGGCCGCGCCCAGTCGAACCCGAACGCCAGCTGTGCCCAGCCGGTCAGCGGGCGCACCTTCTCCTGCCCCACATAGTGCGCCCACCCGCCACCATTGACCCCCTGGCAACCCGTCAGCTTCAGCAGCGCGAGGAAGGAGCGGTAAATCGTGTCGGCGTGGAACCAGTGATTGCAGCCCGAACCCATGATGATCATTGATCGGCCACCGGACTGCTCCGCATTGCGGGCGAACTCGCGCGCCACGCGGATCGCCTTCTCCGCCGGAACCGACGTGATGCTCTCCTGCCACGCGGGCGTGTAGGGCTCAGCGGCGTCCGAATAGGACTCCGGCCACGCGCCCGGAAGCCCGGCCCGCCCCACGCCATACTGCGCCAGGACGAGATCGAACACGGTGGTCACCAGCTGATCGCCCACGCGCACGACAGGCACGCCGCGATTCAGGACACCCTCGACGTCAAAGCGCGGCAGCCTCACCTCGACCGTCTCCGCCGACTCCCCATAAAGCGTCAGCAACGGGTCGATGTCGCCCAGGTCCAGGTTCCACTTGCCCATCCCCGACTCGGCGAACCGGAACCCGAGCGTGCCGTTCGGCGCGACCGGGCCTTTCCCCCGGTCGAACACCATCGGCTTGAAGCTTTCCTCGGTCAGGAACTTGTCGGCCACATAGGACCCGCCATCCGCGCGCAACGTCACCAGGAACGGCAGATCGGTGAAACGCTCCGCATACTCCACAAAACGCGGCACCTGACGGTTCACATAGAACTCCCGCAGGATCACGTGGCCCATCGACATCGCGAGCGCGGCATCCGTACCAGGCTGGGCTGGAAGCCATTCATCGCCGAGCTTGACCGTGTCGGAGTAATCCGGGGACACCACGACGACCTTCTGCCCGCGATAACGGGCCTCTACCATCCAATGTGCATCGGGCGTGCGTGTGACCGGCACATTCGAGCCCCACACCAGCAGATAGGTCGCGTCCCACCAGTCGGCCGACTCCGGCACGTCGGTCTGGTCGCCGAACACCTGCGGCGAAGCCACCGGCAGATCGGCATACCAGTCGTAGAACGACAGCATGGCCGCGCCGATGAGCGAAAAGAACCGGCTTCCCGCCGCATACGACGCCATCGACATCGCGGGAATCGGCGAGAAACCCGCGATCCGATCCGGCCCAAACCGCTTCACAATCGACACATGCGCCGCGGCGGCCATCTCCACGGCCTCATCCCACCCAGCGCGCACGAATCCGCCTTTACCGCGTGCATGGTGATATGCCCGCCGTTTCAACGGATCGCCGGTCACGCTCTCCCAGGCGAGCACCGGATCGCCGAGCTCAGCCCTTGCCGCGCGGTACATTTCCAGCAGCACGCCGCGCACATACGGATATCGCACCCGCGTCGGCGAATACGTGTACCACGAAAACGCCGCCCCACGCGGGCACCCACGCGGCTCATACTCCGGCCGGTCCGGCCCGGTGCTGGGATAGTCGGTCTGCTGCTCCTCCCAGGTAATGATCCCGTCCTTGACATACACCTTCCACGAACACGAACCCGTGCAATTCACCCCATGCGTCGAGCGCACCACCGCATCGTGACTCCACTGCCCGCGCTGAAACGCGTCCGAGTCACGCCCACCCACGCGATAGACGGCGCGCAAATCAGCCGACGTCTCTGCCCGGCGCAAATACCGCCCAGCCCGCAACAATGCTTCTGAAACCGCGCCATCCATGCCCAGCGCATCCCCGTTCGGTGTTGACCCGAACATCAGCGACCTCTTGACTCTCATGTGGACAGTCACGCGCAAGCTAACAGGCAGCCGTGCCCGTCCGCTACGCCTCCGACGCGGATCCGCCACATCCAGGCAGATCAACGCACATCACTATGACGTCAAGAATGGACTGATTCCAGATTTAAGTCAATAGATCCGCCGGGGACGAAAAACCCTTAAGGGATTTTCGGCGACTCGTGCCGCATGACCCAAATGCTGAGGCCATCGACGGCCGCCGTGGCCGTGACCTCCCAGCCGACCCCGCGATACAGCTCGACGTTGGCGGGATTGGTGGTCTCAAGGTGAGCGGGCAAGCCGGCAGCCGTCGCACTCTGCGCGCCGGCCCGCATCACCGCGCGGCCCAAGCGACGCCCGGCGCTGCCCGGATGGGTGGCGACCACCCCGAGATACCAGTGCGAATCGGCCGGAAGCGCCTCGTGAACGGCCGACTCGTAAGCCTCCAGCCGGGCGAGCGTCGCGGCGGGCAGCTCCAGCTCGGTGCCGCCGTCGGCCGCCGCCGCACGCGGCGCATCCCACATCGCGACCGCCGCGCCGCCGTCGATGACCCAGACAGTGCCTTCCGTGACCCTTTTATCGAAGAGGTACCCGGCGAAGGTCGCGGCCTGTTCGTCAAACGCGCCACCGTCGCGGAAGAAATAGCGGAACGCCGGATCGGTCGCGAACGCCGCCACGACCGTCTCCACGACCCGGGCACGGGCATGCGGCGTCGCGCGGATCACCTCGGGATGCATCACTGCCTGCACGATACCGTCACGCGACGGCGGCACCCCACCGATTTGGCGTGGCCGCCCGCAGCTCCGCATCGCTGAACGGGCGTTGCTCGGCATGCCACACCGCGGTCAACGGCACGCCGAACGGGAACTCCAGCTGGGTACCATCCGCGAAAGAGATCACCACGTGGGTGTCCGGCCCGGCCGGATGGTTGTCGTCCCGATGCACGTGCTCCACCGTCGCGGTGAGCGCCCCCTCCGGCCCGACCAGCCGGTATCCCTCGTCGACGGCTTGCGAAACCACCGGAACCAACACCGGCCCGCGCTTGGCCGCCCGCTCGTCGCGGTGATACTTCACGGCACGACCCTACCCAGGCCGAAGACCGGTCATCACGGCCGCCGACGCGACGGCCCCCGTCTGCACCGCCATCGCGGCGGCGGCCGGCGACAGCACGAACTGCCACACACGAACCGCCGAGTCCGCATGTGCGCAAGATGCCACCGGCGGCGCGGTCCCGCCAAGGGTTTCGACGTACACCAAAACCCAAAGGTCACGAGCGCAGGCAGCGCCGGCTGGTCGCTATCCGAGGTAAGGCGTGCGGCGTTGTTCGGTTGGCGGGTGAAGACGTCGATATTGGCCGATATTGGACGCGGTTTCATTTGACTGACTGTGGCCGGTCGGCGCCGGGAGCGGGCGGGTTGACGTGGTGGGCCATCATGGACACATGGGGATCATGTTTCGCCGGACGCTTCGCCTCGGCCCGCTGCGCCTGCACTTCACCCAGCGTGGACTGTCCTCGTGGAGCATCAAGCTGGGCGCGTGGTCATGGAACTCGCGGGCCCGAGCCCACCGCGTCGACCTGCCCGGCCCGTTCTCGTGGAAGCAGGACAAGCACCACAGGCAGCACCACCAGCGGCGCAGGCGCCACCGCTGATAAGAGGTTCGGTGCCCGCCACGATGCACCGGCGGCTTGTCTTCGCGCTACGTTGATGCATGACCATTTCTCGACGGCTTGCGGCGGTCGCGGCCCTGCTCGCGATGCTCTTCGTCGGCTCGACCGCGCAAGCGGCGCTCCAGCAGGAGCAGTCGCAGGCATTCATCAGCAAGTTCGCCGGGCGCTGCCTGGACGCCGCCTACGACGATCTCGGCTCCAACGGCACGCCGGTCGTGTGGTGAGACTGCTACGGTCCTGGCCAGCTCAACCAGCAGTGGCGCGAGCAGTGAGCCGGCCGAACCAGGTGATCGACTGCCCGTGCCCCGCGGTCCAGGCCAGCGGCGTACCGTCCAGCCCGAGCACGTTGTGCAACTGTTCCCGCGGCGGCTCGGGCAGCCCGGCATAGGGCACGACATCGGCCGCCTCATTGGACACCCAGTGCCCAGGCAGCCCGCGCACCAGATCCAGGAACGCCTCCCGCCGCGCCTGCGGCACCTGATACAGCACGGACGTGTGGAACACCACCAGCGTCGCACCCGCCGGGGCCTGCGCGGCCAACGCGGGCAGGTCGTCCACCAGATCGCCGCGCACCAGCAACGGCGGCTCGGCGGCGGCGATCGCAGCCGCGGCGCGCAGCCGGGTCCGGCGGTGCCCGTGTTCCGGCCAGATCAGCGCCTCCAGCCACGCCACATCGCCCGGGTCGGTCACGTCGAGCGGGTTGAGGTCCAGCCCAGCGCGCCACACGACTTCCGGCCGCCCGGCGGGCGGGACCATCCCGCCGGCCACGCACTCCAGCACCGGTTCACGTCCGCCGGAGCCGATCGTGTGATCGCCGTAGCGGTAGGCGTACCGGTCGGGATAAAGACAGAGCCCCGCAGACGCCCCAACCTCAAGCAGCGCAAGCGGTTGCGGCAGCTCGGCAAGCACGGGCAGCAGCACCGCGCACCGCCCGGCCTCGTTGGTCTGCGTCGCGCGGGTCAGCATCTGCTCCGCGATCGCGGGCCAATTGTCCACCACGTAGCCGTGGAACGCATCCGGGTCGACCGGCCCACCGAGCAGGCGCACCACGCCGAACAGCAGGTTGGGCTGGCGTTTGGCGGGCGGAAGCGTGTCGAGCAGGGTGAGCACCTGCGCATCGTCGGCCACCGCCGACGACAGACGTTCGTAGGTGGGCGAAACGCCTCGCGCCTCCCGTGCGGCGAACCATCCATATTGCGCGGCAGTTGTCATACCAACGATGATGAACGATGTGTTCCCCCGCCGAACCGTACTCACCATGCCCCTGCTGGCTGCGCTGGCGGCGTGCACCCGCGATACGCCGGTGCCTGAACCGCCGCGCCGCTTTCCGGAAGGCTTCGTGTGGGGCTCGGCGACGTCGGCCTATCAGGTGGAGGGGGCGGCCCGAGAGGATGGGCGTGGACCGTCCATTTGGGACACCTTTTCCGGTACCCCCGGAAAGACCAGAAATGGAGAGACTGGGCTGATCGCGGCCGACCACTACCACCGCTACGCCGAAGACGTCGAGCTGATGGCGTCGCTGGGCCTGCGGTCCTACCGGTTCTCCATCGCCTGGCCGCGCATCCAGCCGACCGGCGCCGGCCCGGCCAACCCCAAGGGGCTCGACTTCTACAAGCGTCTCGTGGAGGCGTTGCGCGCCAAGGATATCGCGCCTGTGGCCACGCTGTTCCACTGGGATCTGCCGCAGGCGCTGCAGGACGCGGGCGGCTGGGAGGCGCGCGACACCGCCGCGCGCTTCGCCGATTACGCGACCATCATGTATGAGGCACTGGGCGACATGGTGCCCACGTTTCTGACGCTCAATGAGCCGAAAACCGTCGTGCAAGTTGGGTACCTGTGGGGTGCGCACGCGCCCGGCTTCCGCTCACCGCAGAAGGCCTGGGTGGCCGCACACCATCTGATGCTCGCGCATGGCATGGCCGTGCAGGCGTTGCGCGCCACCGGCAAACCCGCGAAGGTCGGGCCCGCGCTCAACCTCGCACCCGTCTATCCGGCCAGCGACACGGACGCCGCACGGGCCGCCGCGCACCTGCGCGGCGGGATCGAGAACCGCTTCTGGCTCGATGCCGTGCTGCGCGGCTCCTACCCTTCGGACGTGCTGTCCTCGATCGGTGTTGAGGTGCCGGTCCGGCCGGGTGACATGCAGACCATCGCGAGCCCGGTGGATCTGTTGGGCATCCAGTACTACAACCCGCTGTTCGTGACCGACAGCGGGCCGGACTCGATAGTGACCAAACTGCCTACGTCTCAGGCGGATTGGCAGCAGATCCACCCGGACGGGCTGTATGACATTCTCACCTGGGTGAAACGGGAATATGGCGATATCCCACTGGTCATCACTGAAAACGGCATCCCGGTCGTGGAGGCGTCCGACGACAAGGAGCGCATCGAGTTTCTGCGTGGCCACTTCATCGCCGCCCATCGGGCGCTTGAGGCGGGCGTGAGGCTGACCGGATACCACGTATGGTCTCTTTTGGACAATTTCGAGTGGGCCGAGGGATACAGCCAACGCTGGGGACTGGTCTATGTGGACTATCCCACCCAAAGGCGCATACCCAAGGCTTCCGCCCATTGGTACGCAGAAGTGATACGCACCAACGAGGTACGGTGACAACAGTCACTGGTTAACCATGTGCACGTGTCCATACGATGCCTCGCATGAGGACGCGTGTCGCGTGGGTGGTCAGTGCGCTGTTGCTCGGCGCTCTCTTCGTGGTGGTGCAGCCGGCCGGAGCGGCCATCGTGCCCAGCGGGTTCCAGGAACAGATCGTGTTCAGCGGGCTGAGCCAGCCGACCAACATCGAGTTCGCACCCGACGGGCGGGTCTTCATCGCCGAAAAGGGCGGCGTGATAAAGGTTTTCGACAGCATCGCCGACCCGACCCCGACCGTGTTCGCCAACCTGTCCGCCAACACGCACAACGTGTGGGACCGGGGCATGCTGGGGTTGGCGGTCGGCGGATCGTCGGTCTACGTCCTCTACACCTATGACGCCCCACCGGGACAGACCGCACCATACTGGAACGACAACTGCAACACGGCCGTCGGTGGAGCCAACGGTGGCAACTGCGTCGTGACCGGGCGATTGTCGCGATTGGACGCGCGCGGCAACGAAACGGTGCTCATTCACGATTGGTGCCAGCAATATCCCTCGCACTCGATCGGGGACCTGCACTTCGGCGCCGATGGCATGCTGTACGTTTCGGGCGGCGACGGTGCGAGCTTCAGCGCGGTGGATTACGGCCAGCACGGCGCACCGGCGAATCCGTGCGGCGACCCGGCCAACGAGGGCGGCGCGCTGCGCTCGCAGGATGCACGGTCCACGGCCGATCCCACCCAGCTGGGCGGGACTGTCTTGCGGCTCGACCCCGCCACCGGCCTTGCCGCGCCGGGCAATCCCAACATCGGCTCGCCCGATGCCAACCAGCGGCGCATTGTCGCGTTAGGGCTGCGCAACCCGTTCCGGTTCACGATCCGGCCGGGCACCAATGAGGTGTGGCTCGGCGATGTCGGCTGGGGCACGTGGGAAGACATCGAGCGGCTGGTCAACCCGACCGCGCCGATGACGAACTTCGGCTGGCCTTGCTATGAGGGCGCGGGGCGGATGGCAAGCTACGACAACGCCAACCTGCCGCTGTGCGAGTCGCTGTACTCGGGGGCGGGGCAGACCGCGCCGTTCTTCACCTACAACCACGCCAATGCGATCGTGCCCGGGGAGCAGTGCGCGGCGGGCGGGGATTCCATCTCCGGTCTGGCGTTTTATCCGACCGGCGGCGGGCCCTATCCGGCGTCATATGCGGGCGCGCTGTTCTTCTCCGACTATTCGCGCGGGTGCATCTGGTCCATGAACACGGCCACGCGGGCGGTGACGACCTTCGTGCAGCAGGCGGCCGGGCCGGTGGACCTGGCGATCGGGCCGGGCGGTGAACTGTACTATGTGGACCTGGGCGGGACGGTGCGGCGCGTCCGGTACTTCCCGGCCAACCAGCCGCCCGTCGCGCACATCGCGGCCAGCACGACCACCGGGCAGGTCCCGCTCACCGTCAACTTCAGCGGCGCCGGATCGAGCGATGCCGACCCGGCCGACCAGGGGCGCCTGACATACCAGTGGGATTTTACGAATGATGGTACGTTTGACGCCTCCGGTGTGACGGCCTCGTTCACCTATTCGACCGTCGGCACATATTCGGCGCGGCTGCGGGTGACCGACACGCTCGGCGCGTTCGACGAGGAGACGGTGACCATCCAGCCCGGCAACGCGGCGCCGACGGCGTTCATTGACACTCCGGTCGCGGGCACGATGTGGCGGGTCGGTGAGACGGTTTCCTTCACCGGACGCGCGACAGACCCCCAGCAGGGCACGCTTCCGGCTTCGGCGCTCAGTTGGCAGTTGCGCATGCAGCACTGCGCGAGCGCGGGCAACTGCCACACGCACGTCGTGCAAAACTGGGCTGGAGTCGCTTCGGGCTCATTCGTGGCACCCGACCACGAATATCCGTCCTATTTGGAGCTCGCGCTGACGGCCACCGACGCGCAGGGGTTGTCGCACACGGTGGTGCGCAGGCTCGACCCGCGCACGGTCCGGCTCACGTTCGCGTCAGACCCGGCGGGCGTCCAGCTCACGGTGGGCTCGTTCACGGGCGCGGCCCCGTTTGTGCGGGAGGTCATCCAGGGCTCGACCAACACGGTGAGCGCACCTGCCACGTACACCTCCGGTCTTCAGAAATATCAATTCGATCGCTGGTCGGACGGTGGAGCGCGCGCCCACGTCATAGTGGCCCCAGCGACCGACACGACCTACACGGCGATCTACCGGGCGTGCGTGCTCATACTGTGCTAGAGCTTTTCCTCGGGTGCGGTCATGGACGCGGCCGTCGGGCCATCCGTCCAGGCGATCGGGCCGTCCGCCCGGTTGCCCGTTGAGCTGCGCGAACGGTGGTTGTCGGACCCATGGGGTAGTTTCTCGGGCATGAGCGACCTTGCGACGACCGATGTTGCGCTGATGCTTGAGCGGCACCGGGTGGAGCTGACCGGATATTGCTACCGCATGCTCGGCTCCGGATTCGAGGCCGAAGACGCGGTGCAGGAGACCTTTGTCCGCGCCTGGAAGGCCTATGACAAGTTCGAGGGCCGCGCGTCCGTGCGCTCCTGGCTCTACCGCATTGCCACCAACGTGTGCCTGGACATGCTCGACGCGAGCCAGCGGCGGGCCCGTCCGATGGAGCTCGGCCCGTCGTCGTCGCCGACTGCGGCCGTGCCCGAGCCGCTCGCCGAAAATGTGTGGCTCGGGCCGGTGCCCGACGGGCGGGTGCTGCGCGAGGAGGCCGACCCGGCCGAGATGGCGGTGGCGCGCGAGTCGGTCCGGCTCGCTTTCGTGGCCGCCCTGCAGCACCTGCCGGCCAAGCAGCGCGCCGTGCTGATCCTGCGCGAGGTTCTGGCGTGGTCGGCGCAAGAGGTGGCCGAGCTGCTCGACACGAGCGTGGCCTCGGTCAACAGCGCGCTGCAGCGGGCCCGGGCCACCCTGGCCTCCAGCGACGTCAGCACCGATACGTTGCGCCCCATGGATTCCGACCAGCTGTCGCTGCTGGCCCGCTATGTGCAGGCGTTCGAGGCCTATGACCTCGACTCGCTGCTCTCGCTGCTGCATGAGGACGCGACGCTCAACATGCCTCCGCTGTCGCTGTGGCTGCGCGGCGTGGCCGACATCCGGGGCTGGATGACCGGCACGGGTTGCGGCTGCGAGGGTTCCCGCTTGGTGCCCGTGGTGGCCAACGGGCATCCGGCCTTCGGGCAATACCGGCAGGGCGGGGCTCAGCCGTGGGCCCTCATCGTGCTCGAGATCTCCGACGGCCGCATCGCCACGGTCAACAACTTCCTCGACACCGAGCGCCTGTTCCCGATGTTCGGCCTGCCACCCGTGCTCAACTAGGTCCTTCCCGCTGGGCAGGCCCATCGCGCACCTGGTGACAGGGCTCGTCCGGGGGAGGCACTTCGCGCGCCTGGTGACAGGACTCGCCCGGGGGAGGCACTTCGCGCGCCTGGTGACAGGACTCGCCCGGGGGAGGCACTTCGCGCGCCTGGTGACACGGCTCCCCCAGGGCGGGCGCTTCGTAAGAAGGCTCTCCCAGGGCGGGCACGAGCACCAGGGCCAGGCCGGTCATGACGATCAGCTCCATGAGGCGGCTGCCGGGGCGGTGGAACCGCACCCGGCGGCCCCGTCTTCGGGCCGTCAGGTGGAGACGCAGCAGTGCCTCCACGGTGGCCATGTCGGGCTCGGTAAGCGTGCTGACGTCGCATTCGACATCGCAGTCGCCGGACTGTAACAAGGCGTCGAGCCGGTCACACAGGGCGGGGATGTCCGCCCGCCTGATGACCGGCCCGATGGCCCAGCGAGTGCTCATGTGAAGTTAGACCGCTCCCGCGCGGCGAATTCATCGCCCGACCGCGACTCCGCCCCGAAAGCCCTGCGAGGCCTCGACTTAGAACGCCCCGCGCGGCCCGGCCCCAGAACCCAACCCCGCCCCGCTCCCGGACACCGCGCGGCACGGCCCGGCCCATAGCCGCTCCGCTCCAGAGCCCGCTACGGAAGCCCGCGCAGCCAGCCCGGCTCCAGAAACCCACCGCCGCTCCGCTCCCAGAAACCCGCGCGGCCCGGACCGGAAGGCTCGCGGCGCTCCGCTACGAAGCTCGTAGGGCTCGCCCGCAGGGGCGGTCTGTCCCGGCTGTGCTACGGAAGCAGGTGCTTGACCAGGTCGCGCTCCTGCAGGAGCTCGTCGGTGGTCTTGCTGATCTTCTCTCGGGCGAAGTCGGAGTGCTCGACGCCCTCGACCACCGACCAGGTGCCATCGGCCTTGGTGGCCACCGGATAGCCGAACACCAGGCCCTCGGGCACACCATATTCACCCTTGCTGATGACGGCCAGCGAGGTCCAGTCGCCCTCGGGCGTGCCATCGAGCACCGACTTGACCGAGTCGATCGCGGCCGAGGCGGCGGAGGCGGCCGATGACAGGCCGCGAGCGGAGATGATGGCCGCCCCGCGCTTCTGCACGGCCGAGATGAACTCGCCGTTGACCCATTCTTCGTCACCGATCACGTCGGTGGCGCGGCGCCCGCCGATGCGGGCGTTGTAAGCGTCCGGGTATTGCGTTGCCGAGTGGTTGCCCCAGATAGCGAGGTTGCTCACCTCGGCGACGGGCACGCCGGCCTTCTTCGCCAGCTGCGACTTGGCCCGGTTTTCGTCCAGCCGGGTCATCGCGAACCACCGGTCGGCCGGGATGTCGGGGGCGTGCCCGGAGGCGATCAGCGCATTGGTGTTGCACGGGTTGCCGACCACGAGCACGCGGATGTCGCTCGCCGCGTTCTTCTGGATCGCCTCGCCCATCGGGCCGAACAGGCCACCGTTGGCCGAAAGCAGGTCGCCGCGCTCCATGCCCTCTTTGCGGGGCATCGCGCCGACGAGCAGCGCCCAACTGGCGCTGTCGAACGCCTCCTGCTGGTTGGAGGTCAGGACCAGGCCCGCCAGGGTCGGGAAGGCACAGTCATCGAGCTCCATCGCGACGCCCTCAAGCGCCTTCATCGCGGGCTCGATCTCCAGCAGCCGCAGCACGACGGGCTGGTCGGGACCGAAGACCTGGCCGGAGGCGATCCGGAACAGGAGCGCGTAGCTCACCTGCCCCGCGGCTCCAGTCACCGTTACATGCACCGGGTTACGGGCAACATCCACCATGCCCGCCATGCTAACGAGCAGCGAAACGCCCCGGTTCGCCGGGGCGTTCGCGCCTCCCCTTCTCGGTTGATCATGAAGTTGATGCGGCGACACGCCGTCGAGCATGGACTTAAGTTCATGATCAACCGGAAAGGGCGACCGTGGAAAGGCAGCCGCGGGAGGGGCAGCCGGGAGGCGGCCCTCCCGGAGACGGCCCTCCCGGAGGAGCAGCCGGAAAGGGGGCGGCGGGAAGGGAAGGAGGGGTTAGCAGTTCGCCCGCCGATGCGGGACCCTGACTGGGTCAAAAGCCGCCCGGCACATGAGGGCGAAACGGTCCAGATTGGGGCGGCACATCAGGGGCGGGGGGTGTAGTGGGCGGTGATGAGGGAGACCCAGATCCAGAGGGCTGCGCCGCCGGCGAGTTGGATGCGGAAGTCGCCGAGTGGGAAGGAGGCCGTGGCGAGGACGAGATACAAAACCAGCGTGATGATGGTGTACCACATCCAGCCCCGCTTGGCCTCGGCTGCGAACCGGCGGGCGAAGATGACGGCCGCCGCGATGAGGGCGATCCCCGCGACGACCGGGGCCAGAGCGTGCAGGATCCCGTGCCATGAAAGCTGGACGTTGTCGGTGCCGAGCGGGGTGCCGACCGGGTATCCATCTATCGGATCGGCGACGAACACACCACCCCACACCAGCGCCAGACCATAGGCCCCGATCAGGATGGGGCCCCATTTCGACCCGCGCCCATCGGCCAGCACACGGCGCAGGCCGAACGCCGAGACAAAGGCGAGCAGTCCACATAGGACAAAGTTGGTGATCTGGATCCAGCCCAGTTCGCCCAGGCTGAGCAGGCTCAACGGGTGGCGTTTTGGATCGAAGCCGGCACGCGTGAACATCTGCGCGACGACGGTGATGACGAACAGCGGTCCGGCGATGACGCCCGCGCTAAGCAGTGTCTTGGTGTTCATGCCGGGTTAGACGGGGGCCGCCCGCGAAACTCATCGCTCGCCGGAAACGGTCGGCCTTGACCCCCAATTCGCGGGCCAATTCCGAATCGGGGTCGACGTCGAAGTCCACGTCGAGCGCGGCCAGGAGAAAGGCCAGACTCGCCGGGCTGTCCGAGCCCACGTGGTAGAGACATGTCGCGTCATCGATCGGCTCGATTCGCCCGTATGAGCCGTATGCTTGCGCCGCAACGGATTCGGCGGAGGCGTGCAGACGGATCGTCGCCTGGTATGGCCAGGCACTCGCGACGCTCTGCGCCACGAAGGCGGCCGCGTCGAGCGTGCGCGGCTCGAAGCGCGGGCCGGTCGGGACGCGCGGGCTGAGCCGGTCGACCCGAAACGTGCGCCACGCGTCGCGGTCGAGATCCCAAGCCACCAGATACCACCTTCGACCCCAGTGCACCAGCTCGTGCGGCTCTGTGCTCCTGACGTCGCCGCGATAGTCGAACCTGAGCCGTTGATGGTCGCGACACGCGGTGGCGACGGCCGCCAGCACGCCGGCATCCACATCGGACTCCGTGAAAGGCGTTGGCACCGTGGAGATGTTCATCGCCGTGACGCGGTGGCGCAGCCGCGACGGGAGCACCTGTTCGAGTTTGACCAACGCGCGCAGCGCTGTTTCGCCGATGCCCGCCACGCTTGAGCCGGCGGCAGTGCGCAACGCGATCGCGAGCGCCACCGCCTCGTCGTCGTCGAGCTGAAGCGGGGGCAGCTCAGCGCCGGAGCTCAACCGGTACCCCCCAGCAATGCCTTTAAATGCTTTTATCGGGTACCCGAGAGAGCGCAGTTTATCGATATCCCTGCGGACGGTCCGCGTCGTCACCCCGAGCCGGTCGGCCAGCTCGGCGCCGGACCACTCCCGCCGCGTCTGCAGAAGCGTGAGCAGGCGCAACAGCCGGGCCGAGGTTTCCTTCACAGAAATCAGTATAGGACCGAACATGTCCGCTACTGCCCTTAGCGTGGTCGGCATGAACGAGATCACCATCCGGATCCCGCAGTCCGACCTCGACGACCTGCACGCCCGCCTCGACCGGACCCGCTGGCCAGCGTCCGTCACCGACGACTGGAGCCGCGGCACGCCGGTCGCGCACGCCCGGGAGCTGGCCTCCTACTGGCGCGACGGCTTCGACTGGCGGGCGCAGGAGGCGCGCCTGAACGAGCTGGCCCATTTCACCACCACCATCGACGGGCAGAAGATTCACTTCGCGCACGAGCGGTCGAGCAACCCCGACGCCATGCCGCTGATGCTGCTGCACGGCTGGCCCAGCTCGTTCGTCGAGTTCCTGGACGTGATCCCGTTGTTGCGCAACGACTTTCACCTCGTCGTCCCGTCGCTGCCGGGCTTCGCGTTCTCGTCGCCGCTCGCGTCGCCCGGGTGGACACCCAAGCGCATGGCGCAGGCCCTGACCAAACTCATGGCGGAGCTGGGCTATGAGCGTTATGGCGTGCAGGGCGGCGACACGGGTGCGTTCGTGGCACCCGAGATGGGCAAGCTCGCACCGGACAGCGTCATTGGCATCCACCTCAACGCGATTCTGTCATTCCCCTCCGGCGACGAGCCCGCCATCCTCTCCGAGGACGAACAGTCGCGCTGGGACGCACTCGAAGCCTCGAACGACGGATACTTTCACATCCAGTCGAAGTCGCCCGCGACCCTCGCGTTTGGACTGAGCGACTCACCGGCCGGGCAGTTGGCGTGGATCGCGGAGAGCTTCCATCGCTGGGCCGGGTCACCCATCGACCGCGACCGCTTCCTGACCAACGTGAGTCTGTATTGGTTCACCGGCACGGCCGGGTCGGCGGCCATGGTTTACTACGAACACGTGAACGACTGGTCCTACAGCGAACGCGGAACCGTGCCGACCGGTGTGCTGCTGGCCGCCACCAACGAATACGCGATCCGGCCATACGCCGAGCGCGACCACAACATCGTGCACTGGTCGCAAAAAGACGTCGGCGGCCACTTCTTCGCGCTGGAGCAACCGCACGAGTTCGCCTCAGACATCAACGCATTCTTCGGCAGCGGGTGTGCTCGGGCCGCTGCACGGCCGAGCACACCCGCGTAAGAGCACGGCTTGGCCTGAACGGAGTCTCACATGCGTCCCATGACCATGCTGGGGTTGAACCGGGCCACCCTGTTCCGGCAGTTCCTGCTGGACGGGGTGGACCTTCACGTGTCCACTGTGGACGCCGTGCATCGCTTGGCGGGCCTCAATGCCCAGGATCGTGGCGGTGCTTCGCTTTCCGCTGCGGCGCGCGGGCTTGCGGCCGAGGTGGACGCCAACCTCCAAGCCCGCACACTGGTCCGAGCTCCGCTCCTGCGCGGCACGCAGCACATCGTCACCGCGCAGGACTACCTGGCGTGGTGGCCGGTGCTGCGGCCCGTGCTGGCTCGCACGCAACGCTTCTTCGGGCAGGTCCCCGGCGAGCTGACGTCCGCGGCGACCGACATCCTCGCCGAAGGCCCGTTGACCCGCACCGAACTCGCCCAGCGCCTGGCCCGACGCTGGCCCGACCACGACCCCAAAGCGCTGGCCTCGTCCGTGCAGTTCCTGGTCCCGATCGTCCACCCACCCGGCCCCGGCTCGCGGACCGTGCTCGCGTTGGCGGAGGACTGGCTCGGGCAACCCGTGCAAGCGGACACAGACCCAAAACCCTTGATAGCGCGCTATCTTGCCGCGTTCGGCCCGGCGACGGTCAAGGACATGCAGGCATGGTCGGGCCTGACCCGGTTGCGTGAGCACGTGGCACAGATGCCGCTTCACGAGCTCGAAGGCGGGCTATACGACCTGCCTGACGCGCCCCTGCCCGACCCCGACACGCCCGCGCCGACACGCCTGCTTCCGTACGTCGACAACCTGCTGACCGCGCATGCCGACCGGACGCGCATCATGGACCCAGACGTGCAAAGGCGCGTATGCATTGGCGCGGTCGTCAAGGCCACCGTCCTGCACGACGGCCGTGTCGTCGGCACGTGGTGGGTCGAGCACGGCGACCTCCAGCTCGACCTTTTCGTCCCTGTGCCAGGCCTGGAGTTGGTGCCCCCAGTCGCCCATTACCCGCGCTATTGAAAAGACTCGCGCTGCCCAAGCTGCTATCTTGTCCGCATGCATGCGTCCTCGGTCCGCGCGATGATGCCCCGCCTTCGGGGCTGTTGACGCTGGACGGATGACGTTCAGAGGCCCCAGATCCGGGGCCTCGACGTGTTTATGGGTCGGAGCCCCCAAACCTTCCAAGGAGGTTCCGATGCCCGATCGGTTCTACGTCACCACGACCATCCCGTTCGTCAACGCTCGCCCGCACCTGGGATTCGCTCTGGAGCTCGTGCAGGCCGACGTGCTGGCCAGGCACCGGCGGCAGCGCGGCGACGAGGTCCGGTTCCTCACCGGCACGGACGACAACTCGCTGAAGAACGTGCTGGCCGCCGAGGCCGCGGGCGTGCCGACGCGGGAGCTGGTCGATCGCAATGGCGACGCGTTCGAGGCACTGCGCCGACCGCTGGACATCTCCCTCGACGACTTCATCCGCACCAGTCGCGACCCCCGCCACCGGCCGGGCGTGGAACGCTTCTGGCGGGCCTGCGCCGCGTCCGGCGACATCTACCGCAAGCACTACCAAGGGCTGTACTGCGTGGGGTGCGAACAGTTCTTCACGCCGGGCGAGCTGCGCGCCGGCCGCTGCCCCGAGCACGGCACCGCGCCGGAGCTCGTCACGGAGCAAAACTGGTTCTTCCGGCTGTCCCGCTACCAGGACCGGCTCTACGAGCTCATCGAGAGCGGTCGGTTGCGCGTCGAACCGGCGGTCCGCCGCAACGAGGTCCTCGGCTTCATCGCGGCCGGGCTGGAGGACTTCAGCATCTCCCGCTCGCACGCCCGCGCCCGCGGCTGGGGCATCCCCGTGCCCGACGATCCCGACCAGGTCGTCTACGTCTGGTGGGACGCACTTGGCAACTACATCACCGCCCTCGGCTACGCCAACGACGGCCCCGACTACCGGCGCTGGTGGGTGGACAGCACCCGGCGGGTGCATCTGCTCGGCAAGGGAGTGCTGCGGTTCCACGCCGTGTACTGGCCGGCGATGCTGCTGTCGGCGGGCGAACCGCTGCCGACCGACATCGTCGTGCATGACTACCTCACGGTCGACGGCGGCAAAATCAGCAAGTCGGCGGGAACCGCGGTCGACCCTGTCGAGCTCGTCAGCCGGTTCGGGACCGATCCGGTGCGCTGGTGGCTGCTGCGCGAGGTGCCGCGGGTCGGCGAGGTGGACTTCACCGTCGACCGGCTCATCGCCCGCACGAACGGCGATCTCGCCGACGATCTGGGCAACCTCATCTCCCGCGTCGTCGCCATGGTGCACCGCTATCGCGACGGCCGGCCACCGGCCGGCACCCCGCAGCCCAACGCGGAGGCGCACCGGCTGACGAACGCCTGCCTACAGGCACCGGTCCTGGTGGCGGCGGCCCTGGACGCCTACGACTTCCGTGGCGCCACGGCGGCGATCTGGAGTGTTGTGGAGGAGGCCAACCGCTACGTCGAGCAGGTCCGGCCATGGCACCTGGCCAAGGCCGAGCGTGACGGCGATATCGAGGCCACGGCGCGCCTCGACGACGCTCTGGACTTGCTCATCCGCGCCTGCCGGACGCTGGCCGAGGAGATCCGGCCTTTCCTGCCCGGCACCGCGGACCGGATCACCGCCCAGTGCACGGCGTCGGCCAGACGGCTGCCCCGTCCGGAACCGCTGTTCCCGAAGATCCCGGCCGGGACGGCGTGAATGTGCGGCGTCACGGGTACCGGATAGGAATGAAGACCACATGGAAACCGCATGAGAAGCATGGGGAGCTGACCGAGCGGTCCGACCTGCCCGACAGCGTGTTCGCCTTCCCGGACAAGCGCAAGGAGCCGCTCACGGACGCCGATCATGTGCGCAACGCGCTGGCCCGCTTCGACCAGGTAGAGGACGTCACCGACAAGGAGCGTGACCAGGCGTTCGCCAACATCCAGAAGGCGGCCAAGCACTACGATGTCGAGATCGAGGCGGAGAACTGGCACGAGCTCGGCAAGCCGTGAGCACGCCAAATTCCGGCTCGACGGCAAGAAGTTTTCGGGTGGATGGGCGCTCAACCGGTTCCGAGTCCGCCCGGAACCGTTGTGGTTGCTCGTAAAGTTGAAGGACGAGCACGCCGGCGGGCCACGCCGAACGTGACGACGCGTCGGTGAAAACCGGTCGCACGCTTGAGGAAGTGTCGCATGCGGGTAGAAGTCACACGTCCCGATAAGGTGCTTTTCCCGGACGACGGCGTGACCAAGGCCGATCTGGTGGGCTATTATCGCGACATCGCGCCGCTCATGCTGCCGCACCTGCGCAAGCGGCCGCTCGTGATGTTCCGCTACCCGGATGGCGTGGGCGGCAAGGCCTGGGTGCACAAGGATATCCCCGACTACTTCCCCGGCTGGATTCATCGCGTGGAGGTGGCCAAGGAGGGCGGCACGGTCACCCACGTCGTGTGCGATGACGCGGACACGCTGGCATACCTGGCCAATCAGGCCTGCATCAGCCCGCACGTGTGGCTGTCCAAAATAGACAAGCTGGACCACCCCGACCGGCTCGTCTTCGATCTCGACCCGGCCGGATCCTTCGCCACGGTGAAGACGGCCGCACTGCGGCTGCGCGAGCTGCTCGACGAGCTCGGCCTGCCGTCGCTGCCGATGACCACCGGCTCGCGCGGCCTGCACATCATCGTGCGCCTGGACCGCAGCGCCGGCTTCGACCAGGTGCGCGCCTTCGCCCGCGACGTGGCCGACCTGCTTGCGGCACGCCACCCCGCCACGCTGACCACCGAGGCGCGCAAAGCCAAGCGCGGCAGGCGACTCTATCTCGACGTGGCGCGCAACGGCTATGCGCAGACCGCGGTCGCGCCGTTCGCCGTGCGGGCCCTGCCCGGCGCGCCCGTGGCCGCCCCGATCGAATGGTCGCAATTGGACTCGCTCAAGAGCGCCCGCGACTTCACCGTCCGCAAGCCTCCCGCGCCTTGGCCGGACACGCCGAGGGGCCGCTCACTGCGAGCAGCCCACAAGCGGCTCAAAGCGCTGGCTTAGCTTCCGGATCGGACGTCCTTTGGACGGTGTTCGTACAAATCCGGACGATGCCGAACAGCGTTAGCCGTTGTTGCCCATGCGACACCCTGCTTATATCTATGAGCATCAGATCGATCCTTGGCCAAGCCACAGTCACCACCCATGTGGGAAAGGCCGCTTCAGGCTGGAAGGAAGAAGATATTGAAACGTAAGAGCATTCCGGCAATGCTCGTGGCGCTGTTGATGGCCACGGGCACCATCATTCTGGGGTCTGCCCCAGCACATGCCGCAGGGTGGCAAGCCTGGGGAGCATGGAAGTCGTTCGGAAACGGCACCTTCCAGTGCCGCAATTATGTCGACGCCACCACGGTGGGCTCAAGGCTGCTCATCAGCGGCTCGGTCAACTGCACCAAGCAGACATCAATAGCCATGTATGTCACCTCGGCACCGGGCGGAACCCGTTCCAAGTGGTGCCAGCAGACCACGCAGGCGTGTTACATCTCGTTCTATGTGAACAACCCGGCGGGCACGCAAAACTGGGACGCCCTCACCACCTCCAATATCGGCGGAGAAGCCATTCCGGCAGCCGTAATCCATTACAGAATTTGAGCCCTCCGCACATTCGGTGAACGCTGAACCCCGCTGATCCACGATCCGTTCGGCGCGGACTGGACAGCGGGGCTCGAATCCGTGCCGGTCACCGCAGTCCGCACGCCGCCAACACATCGCGCCGCTCGATGGCCGCGGCCATCATGTCGCCGAACCTGTCCGGCGTGCAGGCGAACGCCGGAATGCCAAGCGCCGCAAGGGCTGCCGCGTTGTCATGGTCGTAGGCCGGCTTGCCCTCATCGGACAGCGCCAGCAGCACGATCACTTGCACCCCCGCTGCCTGCAGGGCGGCCATCCGGCGCAGCATTTCCTCCCGTACCCCACCCTCATAAAGATCGCTGATGAGCACGAAGATGGAGTCGCGCGGTCGGGTGATCAGCCCCTCACAGTAGGCGATGGCCCGATTGATGTCGGTGCCGCCGCCCAGCTGGGTGCCGAACAGCACCTCCACCGGGTCGTGCAAATGCTCGGTCAGGTCGACAACCGCGGTGTCAAACACGACCAGCGACGTGCGCAACGTCTTCATCGACGCGAGCACCGCGCCGAACACTCCACTGTAGACAACCGAGGCCGCCATCGACCCCGACTGGTCCACGCACAGCACCACATCGCGCTGCACGGCCCGCGAGCTACGGCCATATCCCACCAGCCGCTCGGGCACGATGGTCCGATGCGCCGCCTGGTAGTGCTTCAAATTCGCTTTGATGGTGCGATTCCAGTCGATCTCGTGATGCCGGGGCCGGCTGATCCGCGCGGCCCGGTTGAGCGCCCCGGTCACGGCCGCCCGGGTTCGCTGCGCCACCTTGCGCTCCAGATCGGCGACCACTTTGGACACTACCTGCCGGGCCGTGCTGCGCGCCTTTTCCGGCAGCACGTTGCCCAGCGACAGCAGTGTGCCCACCAGATTGATGTCGGGCTCGACCGCTTGCAGCATCTCGGGTTCCAAGAGCAGCTGGGTCAGGTTGAGCCGATCGATCGCGTCGGCCTGCATCACCTGCACCACCGACGACGGGAAGTATTGCCGGATGTCGCCCAGCCACCGCGCCACGTTGGGGGCCGATGCGCCGAGCCCGCCCTTGCGCTGACCGCTGCCGCCCCCGCCGCCATACAGCGCCGACAGTGCGCCGTCCATCGCCTGATCGTCGCCCTGCAGTTCGAATCCGGTGCCGTCCTGCCCGTCCTCGCCACCGAGGACCAGCCGCCACCGCCGTAGTCTCTCCTCGTCATCGGACATCGAGCAACACCTTCAACGTGGGCAGTATGAGGGAAACCCGATCGAAATCCAGATCTTCTGTCGCTTGTGGACGGCGTGCGCCCGGTTGCCGCAGCCGCTCCCCGATCGCCCGCCGTTCCGGCCCCGCGAACTCCGAAAAAGTTCGTCGCAGCAACGGAAGCGTGGCGCTGAAGCTTTCCGCCGGAAGCGCGCTCACCCACCGATCAATAAGACTTAAGAGCTTTTCATCGTGTACCAGCAGGAGGCCCCCACCGCTCAGGAAGCCCTCCACAAACGCGGCCGCCTGCGCCGGCGGCACGCCGATCGACAGCACGCGGGCCAGGCGCAGCTCGACCTCGTCGAACGTCAACCCGCCCTCGTCGCGCAGCAGCCGGGTGAGCCGCCCGGCCAGCAGGCCCGGCAGGTCGGGCCGGTCCACCAGCCCGCGCAGCGCCTGCAGCCACTCGTCGCGCAGCGGCAGCAGATCGGCCAGCAGCCGGATCGACTCGTGCACGCGATCCAGCACGCCCGCGAGCTCCTTGGCCGCCTCCTCGGCCACACCCGTGAGCGCGCCCGGGAGTCCGATTTGGACGCGCTGGACGAGACCGGTCAGCACGGGGGCGAGGTCGGCCAGATCGGTGCGGCGCACGTCTCCGTACCGCAAAGTTCTGGCAAGGGGTGGGATCGCGGCCATCAGGTGGACGATGTCGGCATCGAGCGCGGCTCGCTGGTCGAGCGCGCGGAGCACCGTCTCCTGCGCCTCGGGCAGCTGGGCCAGCAGACACGACTCGACCAGCTCGGTGAGCGCGGGCAGGTCGCCGCTCCCGCTGACCTCGATCACCTTCGCGGTCGCCGCCGCCTCAACGGAGGTCCCGTATGCGCTCGCGACGATCAGGTCGACCGCGAACTCCGGCTGCCACAGCACATGCCACGACTCCCAGAAGGTGCCGCGCCCGCCCTGGTGTTCCTGCGGCGTGCCCCAGCCGATGCCGAGCAGGCGCAGCCGGTGCAGCAGCTGGCTGCGCGCCAGATCGTTGGGCTTGCGCAGATCCAGGTTGACGTCTCGCCCGACGGCCTGCGGCGGAAAGCGCAGCCGCCGTTGCGCCGCCTCGACATCGCGCACCAGCGGCACGGACGGCGTCTCGTCGGGCACGGTGCCGAGCTGCTCGCCCACGACCACCTTGCGCTGCACCAGTTTCAGGCGGGTCTCGTCGCCGTCGCACAGCACGGCCCGGGTCGCCTCCGTCACCTCGGACAGGCCCGCGTGCGGACGCCCACGCAGCACGGCCAGCGCCTCCGCCAACCGGGTGGCCTCGATGACGTGTGCGCTCGACACGGGCAGGTCGTCTTCGCGCAGCACCCCGGCCACGCCCACCAGCCAGCGCTCGATGACCCGGTCGTGCACGGTGAACAGGTGGTGATACCACCCCGGGGACGCGACACCGGCGCCATATCCGGTCCACCACGCCAGGCGGCCGTGCGTCCACGGCACCCACGTCATCGAAACCTGTTGCTTGGCAAGCCCTTTGAGCAACGCCGCATCGCTCGCGGCCGACGGTAGCGGCCCGATCAGTGCCGGCGCGTGCCAGGCCCCGCACACCACGGCGATCCGCTCGAACCCCTCCTTGATGGCCTTGCGCAACACCTGGCGCATGTACGCTTCCCGCACCAGGTCGTAATGCTTGGCCGGATGCGACGCCCGCACGACCACCATCGCCTCCGCCACGGCCTCAAACGGCGGCGTGCCATCCCGCTGGTGCTCGATCACATCCTCCCACCAGCGCTCGGGGTCGTCGTATCCGGCCGCGTCGGCCAGGCTCGCGATGGGGTCGATTCCGTCCTCTTTGGACTGTCCGGTGACCCGTTGCCCTGCGGGCAGGTCGCAAAACCTCAACGGCACGCCCTCGCGCAGCGAATACCGGATGGCCTGCCATTCGGGCGAAAACACGGCGAACGGCCAGAACGACGACGACTTCTCGGTGTATGCCAGCAGCGCCACGGGCGGACGCATCTGCGGGCTCCCGGCCAGCGCCACCAGCCCGTCGGCCTCCGGCGGCCCCTCGACCAGGATGACGTCGGGCTTCAGCTCGTCCAGCGCGCGCACCAGCGCCCGCGCCGATCCCGGCCCGTGATGCCTGATCCCGAACACCCGCAGTTGCACACGCGCGACTCTAGCGTGACGCGGCCAAACGCTGGAACAGCCGGTTGACGGCCCACAGCACGGTGCCGCCCAGCAGCAGCCACAGGGCGAGCAGATAGATCGGCAGCTCGCGCACGAACGGCAGCAGGAACACCGCGGACACGACGGCCCCGAGGATCGGCACGATCGTCGGCGCGCGGAAGTGCCGGTGCTCCACCCGCTCCCGGCGCAGCACCAGGGCCGAAATGTTCACGAGCAAGAACACGCCCGTGAGCAGGAGCACCGTGGTATCCGACAGGGACGTCAGGTCATCGACGGTCATCAGCAGCAGGATGGACAGGGCCGTGGTGAACACGATCGAGAACCACGGCGTGCGGCGCGGCGACAGCACGGCGAACGGGCGCGGCAGCACGTCGCGCTTGGCCATGCCGTACAGCAGCCGGGAAGCCATCAGCATGTTGATCAGCATGGTGTTGGACACCGCGATCATCGAAACGGCCGAGAAGACGCGCGAGGCGGGAAGGTCGGGCGCGCCGATGCGCACCACCTCCAGCAGCGGCCCGCTGGACGCCGTGAGCACATCGAGCGGCACCGTCATGGCGGCGGTGAACGCGACCAGCAGGTAGATGATGCCCGCGACGGCCAGCCCGGTGATCATGGCGGGCGGGAAGTCGCGCGACGGATTGGTGGTCTCCTCGGCCAGGTTGACCGAGTCCTCAAACCCCAGAAACGCGTAGAAGGCGGTCGCCGCACCGGCCAGGAGCCCGGTGGCGACACCGAATCCGGTGCCCGAGAAGTCGAACGCGGCCGCGGGATCGCCCTGCCCGCGGGACAGCACCCACGCCCCGATCCCGATGATGAACAGCAAACCGGTCAGTTCGATACAGGTGACGACAATGTTCACCTTGATCGACTCGGACACACCCCAGTAGTTGATCGCCGCGACAAGGAGGATCGCGAGCGCGCCGATCAGGACCATCGGCGGGTTCTCCACGCCGGTGAGCCCGGTGAAGTAACGCCCGCCGACCCGGGTGGCGGCAAAACTCGCCGACGTCACCCCGGACGCCATGATGGCGAACGTCACCAGGAAGCTCAGGAACTTGATCTGGAACGCCCGGTCGCAGTAGAGCGCTCCGCCCGCGGCCTGCGGATATTTGGTCACCAGCTCCATGTAGGCGAACGCGGTCAGGAACGCCAGCAGAAACGCGATCAGGAACGACGCCCAGATCGCACCCCCGGCGTTCCGGCCCACCTGGCCGGTCAGCGAGTAGATGCCGGCACCGAGGATGTCGCCCAGAATGAAGAAGATCAGCATTGGGCGCGTGATCACCCGGCGCAGCCCGTGCTCGAACTCGCCGGGCACGCGCGTCACAGGAATCGAAACATCGCCGCCCATCCGCCGCCCTTACCCCGGCGGGGACGGTCCTATTCGGCCTCGCGGGCCGCGCGGTAGAAGTCCTGCCAGCCCTCGCGCTCGCGCACCACCGTCTCCAGGTATTCACGCCAGATCACCGCGTCGGAAACCGGATCGCGCACCACCGCGCCGCGGATGCCCGCCGCCACATCGGCCGCGCGCACCACCCCGTCGCCGAAGTGCGCGGCCAACGACACCCCGCTGGTCATCACCGAAATGGCCTCGGCCGTGGACAGCGTGCCGCTCGGCGTCTTGAGCTTGGTCCGCCCGTCGGCCGTCACGCCCTCCCGCAACTCGCGGAAAATCGTCACCGCACGGCGAATCTCCACAATTGAATCGGGCACCTCCGGCAGCTCCAGCGCGCGGCCCATCTCGGTCACGCGCCGCGCCACGATGTCGACCTCTTCGTCGGCCGATGCCGGTACCGGCAGAACCACGGTGTTGAAGCGGCGCCGCAGCGCGCTGGACAGCTCGTTGACCCCACGGTCGCGGTCATTGGCGGTGGCGATGACGTTGAACCCCTTGACCGCCTGCACCTCGTCGCCGAGCTCCGGCACGGGCAGCACCTTCTCCGACAGGATCGTGATGAAGGTGTCCTGCACGTCGGACGGCACCCGGGTCAGCTCCTCCACGCGCGCGATCGTTCCCGTGCGCATCGCGCGCATGACCGGGCTCGGCACCAGCGCACCCGCCGACGGCCCCTCCGCCAGCAGGCGGGCGTAGTTCCACCCGTAGCGGATGGCCTCCTCGGGCGTGCCGGCCGTGCCCTGCACCAGCAGCGTGGAATCCCCCGAGATGGCCGCGGCGAGATGTTCTGAAACCCAAGTCTTTGCGGTACCGGGGACGCCAAGCAAGAGCAGTGCCCGATCGGTGGCCAGGGTCGCCACCGCGACCTCGATGAGCCGGCGCGGCCCGATGTATTTCGGTGTGATCGCGTCGCCATCGCCCAGCAGGTAGGTCACGACGGCCTGCGGCGAGAGCCGCCAGCCCGGCGGTCGGGGCAGATCATCGCGCTTGGCCAGCATCGCGAGCTCATCGGCGTAAAGCTGCTCGGCGTGCGGCCTGAGCACGGCACCGCCCTGACCCACACCGGACGCGGCCCCTTGCGCCGCAGCCCTATCCGTCGCAGCCCCTTGTGTCGCAGGCCCCTGCGTCGCGGCCCCTTGCGTCGCGGCCCCTTGCGCCGCAGCCCCTTGCGTCGCAGCCCCTTGCGCCGCAGCCCCTTGCGTCGCAGCCCCTTGCGTCGCAGGCCCCTGCGTCGCGGCCCCATCCGTGGCGGCGCCTTGCGTTTCGGCAGTCATGGTCACAGGAACTCCTGACGGATCTCGTGGCGAATCTGTAGCAGTGAAGCCAATTGCTCCAGGGCGGCACGATGACTGTCGTCATCGGACGCTTCGGCGAGCGCGCGGACGCGCGGCAGCGCATCGGGCGACAGGCCGGTCTCGGCGAGGTAGGTGAGCGTGGACCAGCCACCGCGCTGGCGCTGCGAGGGCTGGCTAAGGTAACCAAGCACGATCTCGGCCACCTCTGCCGACCACGGTCGGGGCAGGGCGGCCAGCAGCTCGTTCATCCGGCCGGGGCGCCCGCGCACCGCGTCCTGAGCCACCTCGACCGCGTCTTGGGGCGCGAGCAACGACACCAGTTGCGGCAGGGACGGCGGCGCGTGTTCGAAGCCGCACCGGTACAGCGCCAGGGCCCAGCACCGGTCCTTCTGCAGCAGCGCGGCCCGCGCCCAGCCTTGCAGCAGCGTGGGCCGCCAGTCGTCGTTTGCCTTGCGAGCCAGCAAATCTTCGGGGTGGGCGTCCAATGAGGACCAGCACTCCAGCGGCGCGGACGACACGATCTGCAGCAGCAGCCACGCCCGCTCGCCCAGCCCATAGGGCGGCCGGTTGGTCAGCCCATCGCGGCGCAACGACGCGTCAAGCTCCGCCGGCGGCACGATCTGGAGCCGATTCGGCCCGTCGGCCCGCACGCACGCCAGCGCCCGCTCGGCCATGCGCAGCCGCCACGACGAGGACGGCAGCGCAGCCAGCAACTCGGCTGCGGCCTCGCGCACCTGCGCTCGCCGGTCGTCGAGCGCCTTCTCCAGCCACGCCTCGTCGTCGTCGGACAGGCCGGTCAGGCACACCCGGATGAGCGCGGCCAGGTCGGCGGCCCGCTCCTGCGCCCATGTCTCGGCCAGCAGCTCGCGCCCGGCGCCCGGGTCTGCCGCCCGAATCCGGTGCAGGTGGCGCGTGCGCACGTCCAGCGTGCCCATCTGCCAGCCGCCCTCGCCGCCCGCCTGCAGCTCGTCGGGGAACACCCAGGCCCACCGCCCGGGGCCGTGGGAGGCGAGCCAGGCCAGGCGCTCACCGCCGACCGCACGCACCAGCGGGCGCAGGGCCACCTCGGAGGTGGCCATCTCCGCCAGGCCGACCAGAACCCGTGGCGGGGCAAGCAGATCGCGCTCGGCGGCCAGCTCCAGCCACTCACGCACCAGCTCCCGCTTGGTGCGCCGGTCGGTGAACCCGTCGGCGTCGGACAGCAGCCGCGCCAGCCGCGCCCCGGCACCGCGCGAGGCGACCGCGCGCTGCTCGGCCGGTGCCAGTATCGGCTCAAGCCCGCGCACCGGCCG
>NZ_QJUG01000071.1 GCF_003426775.1 Allorhizocola rhizosphaerae
CAAGCGACAAAACCCCACCGACCCCGACCCCGCCCCCCAAGAGTCCCCCGCCCTCTCTTCCGGTCGATCATGAACTTACGTCCGTGCTCGACGGCGTGTCGTTGCCTCAACCTCATGGTCAACTGCTGTTGACAGCGGTCCGGCTATGGGTGCGGGCGCCGACCGTGGCGAGGAAGCCTTCGAGCGCGAAGGTGGCGGCACCGAGGCTGACCGGGTTGCGCACGAGTGGGCACAACACGATGTCGACGACCTCCAGCGGGCCGCTCAGGGCATGGCGCGCGACCACGGCCTGGACCTCGGGCAGGAACGCCTCGCCGAGCTTGGTGGCAACCCAGCCGGACACCACGAGCACCTCGGGGTTCACGAGATTTATCAGATCGGCGATGGCCACGCCGAGATAGCGTGCCGTCTCGGTGACCACCTTGGCTGCGACCGGATCGCCCGCCGCGAGCGCGGCGGCAAGCGCGTCGATCGTGGCGGTCTGGTCGTCGGGGTGCAGCAGCGGGCTGGTGGGCGCAAGCTCGCGCAGGTTTTGCATGATGCCGGGCGCACCGACATAGGTCTCGACGCAGCCGCGCCGGCCGCAGTGGCACAGCCGCCCGTCGAGCACCAGCGTGGTGTGGCCCCACTCCCCCGCGCTGTTGGTCGCGCCGCGGTAGAGCGATCCGCCCATGGCCAGGCCCGCGCCCACACCCGTGCCGAGCGTGACCACGACTACGTCCTCGTGGCCCTGGCCCGCACCGAACCACAGCTCCGCCACCGTCGTGGCCTTGAGCGGGTTGTCCAGGTACAGCGGCAGGTCCAGCTCGGCGGCGAGCATGGCGCCCAGCGGCTCGTCGTGCCAGTTCCAGTTGGGCGCGAACACCGAGACGCCGCCCTCCCGCTCGACCTGGCCGGGCAGGCTCACCCCGATACCGAGGACCCGGTCGTAGTCCACTTTGGACGACTCGATGACCGCGCGGACGCACGAGACGATGTGCCGCACGACCTGCGGTGGGCTGTTTTCCTCCGGGTGCAGCTGCTCCTCGGCCTCGGCGAGCACGGTGAGAGCCGAGGTGTACAGCTCCGCGTGCACGTAGGTCTCGGCGACATCGACGCCCACGAGCAGGCCGCCGTGAGCATTGGCGGACAGCAGGCCGCGCGGGCGCCCGCCGCCGGAGTCCTCGAACCCGGCCTCGACCACGACCCCCGCCTCGATGAGCTCGCCGATGAGGTGGGCCACGGTCGCCAGGCTCAGATCGGTGGCGGCGGCGATCGCCCGGCGGGAGGTCATGTGACCCGCGATCACCTGGCGTAGCACGCGGAACCGGTTGGCCACGCGGATGTCGCGCGATGTCCGCTTCAACTGCTTCCCCCCGGGATGGACGGATATTGACTTCGGCGATCAGATAGTCAAGTTGACAAATCGTGAAGGCTCTGGCGCTGGTGATGCCACTGTTACTCCTGCCGGCCACTGACGTTAGCTCGCGGCGCGCAACCGGCGATCGTCCGGCTGGCGACGGCCAGCGCCGACGATGGGAACGTAGCGCGCAACGTGTTGGACAGCAATCTTTCCACCGGCTGGTCCCACGCTCGGCGGCGGGCAATGGCTGACCGTGAGCGCGGCGCGGATCGCGTTCGGTCTCACCGGGCAGCGGGGACGACGGGGCACGCATCCAGGCGGCGATCGACGCGGTGGGTGCACGTGCGCCGGATGCCGGCGGGTTCCGCGGAGCCGTGCTGCTGAACCCGGGTACTTATGAGATCGCCGGGAGCCGCAGATCACGGTCGGTGGCACAGTCGTGTCGGCCAACGCGACCCGGGCCCGCCTGGGAGAAATAGGACGGCGCCGGCCGCAGGTCACGGTCCGACAGATGGATGTCGTAATCGCCGCATGATCGGCCTCCAGCACTGGAGGGGTCGGTCGTGGAGCGATCCGACCCCTCCGGCTGCGGAAATCAGAAGGCTTCGCGGACGATGCCGCCGACGATGACACACCAGGTGCTGGTGTCTACCTTGCCGTTGGGCTCCAGGCCGTGCAGGCGCTGCAGGTCTTGCACGGCCTTCTTGGTGGCGTGGTCGTAGGCGCCGGTGATGGTGACATCTGGATAACCCTTGTCCGGCAAGATGTTTTGGATGGCGCTCACCGGGTCGCCGGTAGCGTCCTTGTCGAGCTCGGGTGCGAGCGTCTCCCACGTTTCGGTGGTCATCGTGCCGTCGGGCGAGGCGGGCAGCCCGTTTTTGGTCTGCCAGTCCTGGATCGCGGCCGTCATCGCCGGGCTCCAGGTGGCCGGGCCGGTGACCGGGAGTTCGTAGCCGCGGTGGCGCAGCAGCCATTGGGCCGCGCGCACCACCGGGCCACCGATGGAGCTGTAGATGTCGGGCCACGTGCGCAACGGGATCTCGGACGTGGGCGTGCCGAGTTCGCGCGCCACGTCCCGGCGCAGTTGCGGGAACTGGCGATAGAATGCGGCACCGGGGCACAGCGTGGCGCGGAAGTCCCAGTGCCCGAACATGTTGTGCGCCTTGATGTTGTACTGCTCGCAGATCGCGACGGACAGCCGCACCAGCGAGTTCCACAGTGCTTCGGGCGGGGTCTCGCTGATGTAGGTGCCCTCGTTCTCGATGCCGATGGAGTCGTGATTGCGGCCCGGGCAGTGCGCGGCCTGCACCTGGGCCAGACCGGTCTCCAGGGTTTCGAGACTGCGCCGCCGGCCCTCCAGGACGTAGCCGCCCCGGCTGATGGTGAAGTGCTGGCCCGAATCGGCCCAGCCGTTGACCTGCTGGTGCAGCCGCTGGATGTCGCGGGCGAGCCAGATCGCCTGCTCCCGCGAGTAGTCCGTGCTGTTCGGATAGGCCGTGTGGTGCACGATGATTTTGCGGGTCGTGCCCTGGCGCAGCACGATGCCGCTGGTCGGCGGCTTGGCGCCCCAGCTGTCGCAGTCGATGATCCAGGGAAACTCGGTGCTGGGCGCGGCCTGCGCGGCGGTGGCCGCCGCGAGCTCCGTGCCGACAACGGCAACGCTCGCCGCGCCCAGTGTGGCCTTCAGCAGCGTGCGTCGCTCAAAGTGTGGGGGCGTCACGACAATTCCTTTCGGTGCCGGGGGTGCTCGTGGAAATATTTCACAGCACCCGCCGCACTTCAAGGTCCGCTCGGGTCGCGATCAGTCGTGCCACTCCAGATGCCCGGCCAGGATGTCGGCGATGTCGCTCAAGCGCCAAATATCGTGACCAGATCGAATTGGCCGGCTCGGCGCCAGACATGTCGGTGGCGGGCGACCGCGGCGCTTCAGTGAACATCGCGAGCCGCAGGTTGGCGGGATTGACGCGGTCGCAAGGCTGCGCGATCGCGTCAACGCATGGCGCCGAGCCGTTTCAGCGTATCGTCCAATTCGGACACCAGATCGGCGATCACCTCGGCGACCGGGCGGATGGCGTTCATGCGGCCCACGATCTGGCCCACGGGCATGGGCACGACATCGGGGTCGCCGGAGTTCATGAGGCGCTGATGGGCCTCGCTGACGAGGATGTTCTGCAGCGGCATGGGAAGCGGGGCCGGAGCGTCAGGCTCCGCCCAGGCGTCGGTCCACTTGTTGCGCAGCAGGCGCGCGGGCTTGCCGGTGTAGATGCGCGAGCGCACGGTGTCCGAAGAGGTCGCCTTGATGAGGGCCTCCTTCACGGCGGAGACGCCCATCTGGTATTCGCTCGTGACGAGCCAGGCGGAACCCATCCATGCGGCGGAGGCACCCAGCGCGAGGGCGGCGGCGATCTGGCGGCCCGAGCCGATCCCGCCCGCGGCCAGAACCGGTGCGCGGTCTCCGACGGCGTCGACGATTTCGGGTACCAGAACCATGCTGGCAATCTCGCCTGTATGACCGCCGGCCTCGTAGCCTTGGGCCACAATCAGATCGACGCCGTTGTTCACATGGGACAGGGCGTGGTCGGCCTTGCCCGCCAGGGCGGCGACGAGCAAGCCTGCCGCGTGGGCGCGCTCGATGACATCGGGCGGCGGTGAGCCGAGCGCGTTGGCGATCAGCGTGGGCCGGTGGTTGAGCGCGACGTCCACATGCGACCGCGCGACCGAGTGCAACCACCCCAGCACCCCGTCGCCCGCGGGCGTGCCGTCCGGCAGCGGCGGCACGCCGAGCTTGCGCAGCGTATTGTCGACGAATTCCTTGTGCTGCGAGGGGATTCGCGACGCCAGGTCGGTCTCGATCGGGACCTTCGCGGGCATGACGATGTCCACACCGTAGGGCTTGCCGTCGGTGTTGTTGTCCATGTAGTCCAGCGCGGCGTCGAGGTCGGCGGGCTCGTTGAACCGCACGCAGCCGAGCACGCCGAACCCGCCGGCCCGGCTTACGGCGGCGGCCACGTGTTCCGACGGCGAGAAACCGAAGATGGGGTGTTCACTGAGCTTCACGCGGCGTGCTCCTCGGCGTAGGTGCGCGCCCAGCCGTAGTCGGCCTTGGCGCTGATCGTGCGGTGGATCTGGTCGACGAACAGGACCGTGCGCGGCACCTTGTATCCGGCGATCTGCGTGCGCACGTGCGCGTCGAGCTCCTCGAGCGCGATCGTGCGCTGCGGCCGTGGCTGCACCAATGCCGTGACGCGCTGGCCGAGCCGCTCGTCCGGCATGCCGATGACGACGGCGTCGAACACGTCGGGGTGCGACTTGAGCGCCCCCTCGACCTCCTCCGGATAAACCTTCTCGCCCCCGGTGTTGACGCACGTGTTGCCCCGGCCGAGCAGGGTTATCGTGCCGTCCTCCTCCAGACGGGCGAAGTCTCCCGGCATCGCGTAGCGGACGCCATCGATCTCGATGAGCATCTGCGCGGTCTTTTCCGGATCTTTGTAGTACCCGATGGGCACATGCCCGCCGCGGGCCAGCCGTCCGACGGTGCCGGGCCCCACCGGGCGCCCGTCGTCGCCCACCACGATCGTGTGCGGGCCGGGCGTCACCTTCGGCCCGTCGTTCTCCGTCTCCTTGGTGACGAACCCGATCCCACCGAAGCCGATCTCGGAAGACCCGATCGACTCGGTGATCATCGTGTTGGGGAACGCCTCCACGTATTGCTGTTTGACACTCGGCGAGAACAGCGCCGCGCTGCTGGAGATCGCCCACAGCGACGACCCGTCGTAACCGACCTCGTGATAAGCCTCGATGATCGGGCGCGCCATCGCGTCACCGATCAGCACCACGACGTTGACCCGGCGCCGCTCGATGGCCCGCCAGATGTCGTGCGCGTCGAACTGCGGCACCAGCACGACCGTGTCGCCGTTGAACAACGCCGCGAGGGCGGCCCACTGCGCGTTGCCGTGAATGAGCGGCGCCGTGCACAGCCGGACCATCCCGCCCATCTCGCGGCCGCGCTCCACCTGCGACCACTCGCCTTCGAGCGGCATGCCGGTCATGAAGTCGATGCCGCCGCCCAGTGCCCGCCAGACGTCCTCGTGCCGCCAGATGACGCCTTTCGGGTACCCGGTGGTGCCCCCGGTGTAGAGGATGTACACGTCGTCGTTGCTGCGCGGCTCGAAGTCGCGCTCGCCCCGGGACGACGCCAGCATCGCCTCGTAATCCGGTCCAATCTCGACAGTGCAGCGCACCGGGAACCCGACCTTCGCCACTTTGTCGGCGAAGGCGTGGTCGTGGATCAGCGCGACCAGATCGGCGTTGTGGAACAGATAGGTGAGCTCCGCCTCGACGTACCGGAAGTTCACGTTTATCGCGACGGCGCGCAGTTTGTATATCGCGAGCAGTGCCTCGACCGCCTCGATCGAGTTGCGCGCATAGAGTCCAATGTGGTCGCCCGCGCCCACGCCGTGCGCGGCGAGGTGGTGGGCGAGACGGTTGGCGCGATCCTCGAGTTGCGCATACGTCACCTCGTGGTCGCCGCAGGCAATGGCCAGCCGATCCGGAAACGCATCGGCAGCATGCTCGAAAAGATCGGCAATATTGAGCGCCATGCACGTCAAACTAGAACGTGTTATCGTTTTGCACAAGAGCTGGAGGTTTCCCGTGCCGGATGCACTCGTCGAACAGCAGGATCACGTCCTCATCGTGACCATGAACCGTCCCGAGGCGCGCAACGCGCTCTCGGGCGAGATGCTCGCCATCATGCGCGAGGCATGGGACCGCGTCGACGAGGATCCGGACATCCGGGTGTGCATCCTGACCGGCGCGGGCGGGGCGTTCTGCGCGGGCGCCGATCTGAAGGCGATGACCACTGCGCATCCCAGCGACTCGTTCAAGCAGGGCGGGTGGGATCTGACGCGCATTGACGGCTTGCTGAAGGGGCGGCGGCTGACTAAGCCGCTGATCGCTGCCGTCGAGGGTCCGGCGATCGCGGGCGGCACGGAAATCCTGCAAGCCACCGACATCCGTGTGGCGGGCGAAAGCGCCCGCTTCGGTGTGTCCGAGGCGCGGTGGGGGTTGTTTCCGCTCGGCGGGTCGGCCGTGCGGCTGCCGCGCCAGATTCCGTACACGATCGCGGCCGACATCCTGCTCACCGGCCGGCATTTGAGCGCCGCGGAGGCGTACCGGATAGGGCTTATCGGCCACGTCGTCCCGGACGGGCAGGCGCTGGAGAAGTCGCTCGAACTGGCCGGGATGATCGCGAACAACGGACCCCTTGCGGTGCAAGCGATCCTGCGCACGATCCGGGAGACCGAGGGCATGCCCGAAAACGAGGCATTCAAAATCGAGGCCGGAATCGGGATGGGCGTGTTCGCGAGCGACGACGCCAAGGAGGGCCCGCGCGCCTTCGCCGAGAAACGCAAGCCCAGTTTCCAAGGACGCTAAGCCTCGGCCAGCAGTTTGCGACCCAGCGTGTTGTCCCGGATGTCGAGGAAGAACGACCTCATCGCCGCGGCGAACTCCGCATGCGAGATCCGGCCGCTGGCGTCGAGGTCGAGCTCGCCGAGGGTGCCGGCGATCGTGCCCGGATCGGCCTTGCCGCCGAACAGCCGCGCGTACTCCTGCGGCGACACGGCCCCGTCGGCGTCGGTGTCCGCGGCCCGGAACATCGCGTCGAGCACCGCGCGCAGACCCTCCTGGGCACCCGAGCCGCGGACCGCCCCCGCCCACTCGGTGTAGTCGATCCGGCCGTCCACATTGGTGTCGGCGCCGGCGGCCAGCTGCCGCCACCACGACTCGAACGCGGCGTAGAGCTCGGCCTCGGTCGCGGCGTCCACGTCGAACTCGGCGGCGACCGAGCGGGCCATGGACAGGAAGTCGGGCAGGGCCACGAACCCGTTGCCGGTCTGGTCGAGCACCTCGGTGAAGAAGCTCGGCGAGCGGCGGCTCGGCCGCTGCAGCGCGAGGCGGGCCAGCGCGTACGGCATGTATGTCCACTGTGGCGGGAGCACGCGCGAGGCCATCCCCGCCGCGGTGAACATGCCCCGGGTCAGCAGCCCGCCATACCACGGCAGGCGCAGCCCGAACCGCTGCCGGAAGCCAGACGGCAGGATGCCGCGCAGCAAGGCGTTGCCGGGCCCGGTCAGCACGGCCTTGACGACCCGCCACAGTGGATCGGCCGCGTCGAACAGGGCCGGCCGCGGCGCGTTGGCGATCAGCTCCTCGACGACCGTCCGGGTGGCCTGCGTGTACTCCAGCTCCTCGGTGATCATCCGATCGAAGTACCGCCGGAAGTCCTCCAGCGTGGCGGGCACGACCTCGCGAGGAATGCCGAAACCCCGGGCCAGTTCCAGGAACTCCCCGTACATCTGCCGCTGCTCGTCGTCGGGCATCGGGCGGCCGGACAGCGCGCCCATCGTGACGATGGCGTCGAACAGCGTCAGCAACACCCATGTCTGCGCGTGCGGGTCCAGCCCGGAGTAGGGCCGGCCGCGCTCGTCCACGCCGACGATGCGGCTGTGCAGGCGCTGCAACCGCGCGATCTCCCGGGTGCGCTCGGCCTCTTCGCCATACATGATCCGCAGCAAGGACAGCAGCGTGTTCTGCATTCGCCGCCACAGGTGCGGCCGGAAGCTGGAATATTCGGCCACCCCCGCGCCCACGGGCGGCAGGGCCGCCTGAAGCATGGTCGCCCGCGGCACCGCCAGCAGGAACCGCCATTGCCCGACATAGCGCCGGGAGACCCGATTATCCATGCCACGAACCCCTTCTCTCGGCCAGGACCAGACGCAGGGCCGGCACCACGGGCGGCAGCACGCACCGCGACAGGATGCCCAGTCCCGCCTTCTCCAACGAGTCGAGCCTCAGTTCGTTGACCGTGATCGAAGCCCCGATGATCGGGCGGAGCTCGTCCGGCGCGGCGTCGCACAGGTCGCGGGCCCGCCGCAGCCCGGTGCGCGCCAGGTCCGTCCACTCGCGCAGCAGCTCCAGCAGGCGCGGCGGGCGGCGCCCGGCGAGCAGCTCCTCGGTGGACACTCCGACCCTGCGCAGGTCCTGCGCGGGCAGGTGCACTCGGCCGTCGCGCAGGTCCTCGGCCATGTCGGCAAGGGTGTCGACGCGGTGATAGGACTCGGTGTATCGGCGCAGCGCGACCGTGAACGGCTCGTTGCGCGTGCCGCCGTGGATGCCCAGAACCAGGCGCATGGGCGGGACGACCACACGATCCACATAGGACTGGAAATCGGCCTCGGACTCAAGGCCGCGAAAGTGCAGATCCTCACGCCAGCCGTCCAGGCACTGCGCCACCCACTGCGCGGGCACCTGGCATTGGTCAACGGTCCGCAGGAATGCCGCCAGCGGCTGGTAGGCGCACGTGCCCGTGGCGAGTGCGGCTCGCACGCGGGTCTCCCATTCGGCGTAGCGGCGCGCCCGGTCCGGCCGTGCGCCGCGATCGACGATGTCGTCGGTGGCGCACCCAAACCAGGAAGCCGCCAGCATGTGTCTGCGCACCGGGCGTGGCGCGAGCAGTATGACGGCCAGATATCCGGCGGGCGAACGCCTCGCCACCCGCCACGCCACTCCCGACGAAAACACCCATAAAGGGTATATCACCCAGGTATCGACCGAGGCCGCATTGGCGGTGTCACCAATTGCGGCCTCGACCGAACCGTCACCTAGTCGAGCAGCGCGGTCACCGCGCCGGCCCCGACCGTGCGGCCGCCCTCGCGCACGGCGAAGCCTAAGCCGTCTTCGAGCGCGATCGGCGCGCCGAGCTCGACCCCGACCTCGACCGTGTCGCCCGGATTGACCTCGGTCAGCGGGCCGAGGTCGACCGCGCCGGGGACGTCGGTCGTGCGGAAGTAGAACTGCGGCCGGTAGTTCGAGTAGAACGGGCCGTGCCGCCCGCCCTCCTCCGCCGTGAGCGCGTAGAGCCGGGCCCGGAACCGCCGATGCGGGCGGACACTTCCCGGCGCGACGAGCACCTGCCCGCGCCGGACCTGGTCGTGCTTGATCCCGCGCAGCAGCACGCCCGCGTTGTCGCCGGCCTCGGCCCGCTCCATGACCTTGCCGAACGTCTCCAAGCCGGTGGCCACCGTGGCCAGCGTGTCGCCGAGCCCGACGATTTCGACCGGCTCGCCCGCGCGCAGCGCTCCCCGCTCGACCGCGCCGGTGACGACCGTGCCACGGCCCGAGATGGTGAACACGTTTTCGATCGGCATCAGGAACGGCCGGTCGAGCTCGCGCGGCGGGTCGGGCACATACCGGTCGACGGCGTCGAGCAGGTCCACAATGGACTGTTCCCACACCGGGTCGCCCTCCAGCGCCCGCAGCGCGGACACGCGCACGACCGGGACCTCGTCGCCCGGGAACCCGTACTGCGACAGCAGTTCGCGGACTTCGAGCTCCACGAGGTCGAGCAGCTCCGGGTCGGACACGGCGTCGGCCTTGTTCATGGCGACGACCAGATACGGCACTCCGACGCGCCGCGCCAGCAGCACGTGCTCGCGCGTCTGCGGCATCGCACCGTCCAATGCGGACACGACCAGGATCGCGCCGTCGACCTGGGCCGCGCCCGTGATCATGTTCTTCACGTAGTCGGCGTGGCCGGGCATGTCCACGTGCGCGTAGTGCCGGTTGGGGGTCTCGTACTCGACGTGCGCGATGTTGATGGTGATGCCGCGCGCGATCTCCTCTGGCGCGCGGTCGATGCCGTCGAACGCGACGAACTGGTTGACCGACGGGTCCTGCGCGGCGAGCACCCTGGTGATCGCGGCGGTGAGGGTGGTCTTGCCGTGGTCGACGTGACCCATCGTGCCGATGTTGAGGTGTGGCTTGGTACGCAGAAATTGGCTCTTGGCCATGGTGAGTCGAATCCTTCGCAATGAGTCGAAAAGGGCTGGGAAGACAGCAAAAATGCACACACCCTCGCTCCCGCCTGTGCGGTCAGGGAGGAGGGTCAGCTATCCAGCCGGGCCGACTCTGCGCACACGGCGGCCGCACCCGGCAGGCTGATGCCTGCGGGACAAGCGAATCCGGCCGTGGCGAACATGCCGATCAAGTTAGCCCGCGTCCCGCCCGGCCCGCAAGCGAATTTGGCGGCATCGGCAATACTCCATGCATGGGCAGCGAACTCAATGACGCGGAACGGCGGCTGTGGGAGGCGTTCGCCCACGGGACGCAGGTGGACCTGGGCCCGGGAGAACCGGCCGCTCCGGAGTTCACAGTGGACGGTTGGGGTCCGGATCGGACGGTCCGCGCCGAGGTGATCGCACGCCTGCTGCTCGGCGCGCACCAGGGCGAACCCGGATACGTGGCCAAGGTGGTCCTGTCGGGTGCGCGCATCACCGGTCAGCTCAACCTCAACGGTGGCGAGGTGGGATACGAGGTGACCCTGGACAGGTGCTGGTTCGACGAGACACCGGACCTCGGGGACGCGAGCGGCAAGGGCTTGTTCGCCACCAACTGCCGGTTTCCGGGGCTGAACGCCTGGAACCTGAAGGTGTCGCTGGCCCAATTCGGCGGCTCGCGCTTCACCGGGCCGGTGCTCCTCACCGGCTCCAGGATCTCCGGAGACCTGGACTTCAGCGGCGCCCGGCTGGCCAATCCGGGCGACACCGCGCTCAATGCGCAGGACGTCAGCGTGGACGGCAGTGTGTTTTGCGGCTCCGGGTTCGAGGCCGAAGGGGTGATCGACCTCAACGGCATGAAGGTCCAGGGGCGGCTCGACATGACCGGGGCACGGCTGGACAACGCGGGCGGGATCTGCGTCGATGCCTACCAAGTGATCGTCGAGCGCGACGCGGCCTTCAGCGAGGTGAACGCGCAGGGTCAGATCCACCTGCGCCTCGCGCGGATCGGCGGGATGCTCGGCCTGGACAACATCAAGATCGAACGGCCGCCACCCGGCAACGACGGCACGGTGTTCCAGGGCGAGCTGCTCACCGTCGGCCAGGCGATCGTGTGCCGGTCTTCCGCCATCGATGGCGCCTTCGAGATCGGCTTCGCCAAGATTGGTACCGGCATCGACCTGAGCGGGACGGTCATCGAAAACCCCGGAGGGTTTTCGATTATCGCCGAGGGCATCTCCGGCGGCGACTTCCGGTGCATCGACGACTTCCGGGCGGTCGGTACGATCAACCTCATCAGCGCGCGGCTGGACCGCCTCGCACTGCAAAGCGGGAGACTCGCCGCAGCCGAGACGGAAGTCGACCTCTATCAGGCTACCGTCGGGACACTGGACATCACCGAGGGTGCTTTGGCGGGACGCATGCACCTGTCCGGCCTTACCTACCAACGCATACCGCTGCTGCCGATCAAGAAGCTGCTGCGATGGCTGCGCAACGACCCGGACGGGTATCACCCCCAGCCGTATGAGCAGCTCGCCACGTATTACCGGGCCAATGGGGACGATCGAGAGGCACGCCGGACATTGCTGGCCAAGCGGCGCGCCCATCGGCGCTACCTCGGCCGGCCCCAACCCTGGTGGCGCTGGATCCGCAAGGTGCCGGGATGGGCCATGGACGGCCTGGCGGGATACGGTTACGCACCCGGGCGGGCCGTGTTTTGGCTCGCCGTCGCCCTAGGCACGGGCACGTGGGTGCTGCGTGACGCGCTGCCGCCGGATCGGTTGACCGAGCCCACCGCGAGCCGCACCGGCAACGCCTTCCTGCTCGCGGCGGACTCGCTGGTGCCCACGTCGCCGTTCGGGCTGCGCGACGCCGCTGAGCTCACCGGAACTGCGCTTGTCACGGCGATCGTGCTGCAGGTGCTCGGGTATGCGCTCTCGATCGCCGTACTGCCCGCGGTCACGCGGGCCCTGTCGCGTTCCGAGAAATGAATCACCACATCCGCGACCACCGGTGTGGGCGGCGGCTGGACCGCCGCCCGGCTCCCAGCCGTCCGACCCCCACGCATCGCGTGTGACTACGCTGCCCTGATGTTCGCACTCACGGTGTTCGCGCTCAGTGTCCTGTCGCGAGCCGAGATCGGCCGGACCGGCAAGATCATGGTGCTGGTGGCCGGGCTGGTGGGCCTGCTGGATTTGCTAAGCAAAAAGTTGACGGACTGGGCGAAGCGGGCCGCCGAGCGCCACGATTTGTCGGCGGCCTGGCTTGGTCGGGTGCGCACCATCCACCGGCTGCGACGGCTGCAGTTGCGGATGTATTGGAAGGCCGGCCACAACCTGCCGTTCGAATCCAGGTATTTCACCTCCCAGGAGTTCGCTGCCTTCGCCCAAGAGCTTCGCGACACGTGCGGACTGGTGAAAGTCCTGAACTACGACGGGCCCAGGGAAGCTTTGATGAAGCAGTCGGCCAAGGCGGCCCGGTTGATCCGGGACTTTCTCGCCGCGCGCCTCAACGAAAAGGAGCGCGCGGCGCTCGACGCACCGCTGCCCACGGATAACGAGCGGCGATTTATGACCATCGTGTCCGCGATTTTACTCAGCGGCGTGGCGGGCATCGTCGCCCTGGTGACAGCAGGCATCGTGGGGACGGTTGACCAGTTCGGTCTCAAGCTGCTGGGGGCCATCTTCGGCCTGATGCTCCTCAACGCAGTCGTCGTTCTGCAGTACGACGACCTGGCTGAGCTGGCGACCAAGGCGGCGGCGAGCACGCAGCTGGGATTGGCCCGGGCGACGCGCCTGATGCTGGGTGACGGCAAGGCGCATCCGTTGCGCTGGGCCGCCCTGCTGGCGTTCCTGGCCGGCTCGGTGCTGGACCTGATCGCCTCGTGGTGACAAACGAACGGTGACCAACGGTAACCGAGCTGCCGTCGCCGGCCGGCCGCACCGAAGCGTGGGCGTATCGTGGTGATCGTGGCGAAGGGCGGCGAGGAGCGCGATGGGGTGTCCCTGACCAATCTCGATCAGCAGCTGTTCGAGGGGGCGGGGGCGACGAAGCGCGAGCTCGTCGATTATCTGGACGCGGTCAGCGAACGCATGGTGCCGCAGCTGCGCGACCGGCCGCTGACGGTGATGCGCGTGCTGCGCGGGCAGAAACCGTTCATGCAGAAGAACCTTCCCAAATACACGCCCGACTGGGTGCGCACGGCGACGGTGTGGGCGGAGACGTCGCAGCGGGAGGTGTCCTATGCGCTGTGCAATGACCGGCGCACGCTTGTGTGGTTTGCCAATCAGCGGGCGATCGAATACCACCCGGCGCTGGTGCGTGCCGCTGACTGGACTCATCCCACGCATCTGATCCTCGATATCGACCCGCCCGCCGAGGACGGCTTCGCGTCGGCGGTCGGGGCGGCCAAGCTCGTGCGCCGGGCGCTGGCCGACTCGGGGTTGGCCGGTGTGGTGAAAACCAGCGGCGCGAAGGGGCTTCACATCTTCGTGCCGATCGACGACAGTGCGTCCATCGAGGACGTGGCCGGGGCGACGCGTGCCCTTGCCGCACGCGCCGAACGCCTCGACCCCGACCTGGCGACGACCGCGTTCATCCGCGAAGACCGGGGCGGCAAGGTGTTCATCGACTCTACACGGGCGGGCGGGGCGACCGTGGTGTCGGTCTACAGCCCGCGCCTGCGGCCCGGTGTTCCGGTGTCGTTCCCGCTCGGCTGGGACGACCTGGACAGCGTGGCCCCGGCCGACTTCACCGTGCACACCGCGGTCGGTCTGCTGAGCGCGCGCGACCCGTGGGCCGAAAGCATGCCCGCACCGCAACGCCTGCCCGCCGAGCTCATCGACGAGGGTCGCACCATCCCGATCGCCCGTGTGCAGGCGATGCACGAGGGCAAGCGACGCCGGCGAGCGCAGGCCCAAAATGCTGAACTAACCGAATAACGGGTCCCGATGTGGCGGGCACGCCGCCATGCTCGGCGCCTCCTCCGGCACGCAGTGCGCCGGCAGCCCGACCAGCAGATTGCGGTCATACACGAGGATCGTGGCCGTGGGCAGCACCTGCTGCCGCACGGGCGATCCGAACTGGCGCAGCGCCACATCCACGTCGCCCGGCCAGTTCTTCGTGTCCACCACGATGAAGCGCGCGTCGTGCACGGCCGGGTCATACCAGTCCAGTTTGGACTCCGAACGGTAGCCGCGGATCCGGTCCCCGCCCACCACCGGGAAGACCTTGACCCGGCCCGCCGTCAGCAAAGTGATGTTGTTGGAGTACCAGTAACTGCCCAGCCCCTGCCGCAGGCCCTGCGAGTCCAGCCAGGCCGCGATGTCGCGCCCGTTGGTCGCCTTCGGATAGGCGACCGCCTGCACGGCGAGCTCCAGCGCGAGCAGCCCAGCCACACCCAGCGCGGCGAGGCGCCACTGCGGCCGGGTGGCCAGCCCCAGACGCGCCCCCCAGACGCGGCCAACCAGCGCGGCTGAAAGTGGTACCACAGCGATGATTTGACGGGAAGTCCCCATGTCGAGCGGAAGCGTCGACACCAGGTAGGCGCCGATGTTGACGCCGATGCCGACCGCGGCGAGCTCGGCCAGCCGGTCCCCCGGCTCGCCCCGTCGACGCCGGACCAGGCGCCACAGCACCAGCACCGTGGTCACGACCGCCAGCGCCAACAGTCCAAGGTGGACCACGCCCATCGCCAGACGCCACTCGTTTTCGCGGTCGGGCAGGTATCCACCGAAGTTGCCCACGATGCCGCGCAGGGTCAGCGAGAGGTTGTGCCCAAACAGCCGCTCCCACGAAGCGAACTCCACGGTCGGCGGGTGCGCGGCCCAGCCCCCGCCCGCGCGGATGGCCAACTGCGCGGCCTGGTTGAGCACCACCGACCCGAATGCGGCCAGGATCAGCTGCGCGTCCACGCCCCACCACGTCCGATCGCGCACCATCCGCAACGCGCAGACCACGGCCAGCGGCAGCGCGCCGATGTACATCACGAGCGGATCGGACAGCTGCCCCCACGCGAGCATCCCGGCCACGGCCCACGGCACCCACCGGCGGTCGGCGAAGCGGTCGAGCACGATCCAGGTCAGCAGGAGCGGGATCGCCGTGCCCGTGTGGTCGGGCGAGGTCAGCTGCACGGATGTGCCGATGCCCATGGCGGGCACGCCCACCACGGCCACGGCGAGCAGCTTGCCCCACCAGGACGGGCCCGCCGCCACGGCCACGACGATCACGAGCAACACGAACGTGAGCGCCACGCCCAGGTTGACGACCTCGCTGTGCAGCCCGGTCACCAGCTCGACCGCCATGAAGTGGATCAGCTCGTTGGTGTAGAACGGGACGTCCGTGGTCGTCCACCCGCGCAGCAACACGTTGCCGTGCAACATGTCCCAGGATTGCAGCGCGTTGCTCGAACCGTCCGCGCTCACACCCATCGCCTGCGAGCTTTTCAGGTACCCCCAAAAAAGCAGAGGGATCGCTACAACGGCCGCCGCCCACCGCAACAACAACACCAGACGAAGACTAGATCACACGCTCCCGTCCGGCCCAATACGGGTCGCGCAGCCGTCGTTTGTAGAGCTTGCCGTTGGGGTCGCGGGGCATCTCGGCGATGTAGTCCACGGATTTCGGGAGTTTGAAGCGGGCCAGCCGGGTGGCCGCGAACGCGAGCAGCTCCTCGGTCAGCGCCGGACCGGCCTGCACCCCCGCGACCGGCTGCACCACTGCCTTGATCTCCTCGCCCCAGTCCTCGTGCGGGATGCCGAACACGGCCACGTCGGCGACCTTCGGGTGGCACGACAGCTCCGACTCGATCTCGGCCGGGTAGATGTTGACTCCCCCGGAAATGATCAGATCGCTGCTCCGGTCGCAAAGATAGAGATAACCGTCTTTATCGAGGTACCCGATGTCGCCCACGGTGAACATCGACCCCATCCGGGCGGCCCTGGTCTTGGCCTCGTCCTTGTGGTACTCGAACGTGGACGTGCCCATCTGCATGTAGACCTGGCCGGGCTCGCCCGGTGGCATGTCGTTGCCGTCGGCGTCGAGCACGCGCACGGTCGAGCCCGGCCACGCCTTGCCCACCGAGCCGGGTCGCTCCAGCCACTCCTGCGCGGTGATCAGCGCCCCGCCGCCCTCGGACGCCGCGTAGTACTCGACGACCACCGGCCCCCACCAGTCGAGCATGTCCCGCTTGACCTGCTGCGGGCACGGCGCCGCCCCGTGAATCGCGGCCCGCATCGAGGACACGTCGTATCGCTGTCTGCCCTCCACCGACAGCAGGCGCCTGAACTGGGTCGGGACCATGTGCGTGTGCGTGACCCTGTGGCGCTCGATCAGCTCCAGCATCCGGCGCGGGTCCCAGTGGTCCATCAGCACCACCGGGTGTCCAAACTGGAGGGATATCGTCACGAAGTTGAGCACGGCCGCGTGGTAGAGCGGCGACCCGCACAGGTGCACGTGCCCGTCGAAGGGCTTGAGCCCGAACAGCCCGAAGAACCATGCGGCGGTCGGGGGCACCTGGTCGGGCGAGGCCCCGGTCAGCGGGCGCTTGACGCCTTTGGGCCGCCCGGAGGTGCCGGACGTGTACACCATCGGGGCCCCCGCCGTGCGGCCGTCCGGCTTGCCGTCCTTGCGCAACCGCTCAAGCGGCTCGAACCCTGGCACGTCGCCGAACTTGAACTCGGCGTCGACGGCGCTCGCCACCTCCGCGAACCGGCCGTCGGCGATCAAAACCCGCGCGCCGCAATCGGAGAGGATATGGCCGACCTCCGGGGCGGTCAGATGCCAATTTACCGGTACCACGTACAGCCCGATCTGGATGGCGGCGAAGTACAGCTCCACGAGCACCGGTCCGTTGGGTTGCAGCAGCACTATGCTGTCACCGGGGCACAGGCCGAGGGCCTGCAGGCCGCACGCGTAGCGGTCGGCGGCGGCGACCAGTTCGCCGTAGGTCGTCTCGCGCCCGCCGGGCTCGATGATGGCCGTGGCGCCGGGCGTCGCGGTGGCGATGTTCCACAGTCCGATGGTGGTGGTCACACCCCAAATCTAGAACGCGTTACAAAAGTGAACAAGGCATCAGCCGCATGGCATTGCCCGCCGGTTTCGTAACGTGTTTCAATTTGGCCCATGACGACGTCGTTACAGGCGCCGATGGAGGTCGGGTTCGACTACACGCGGTCGCTCGGCCCGACGCTGAGCGCGTTCATGACCGGTCTGGTGGGCGGGCGGATTCTCGGCTCCCGCTCCGGTGGGCAGGTGCACGTGCCGCCACTGGAGTACGACCCGGTCACCCTGCAGCCCACCGCCGAGCTCGTGGAGGTTTCGGACGTCGGCACGGTCGTCTCGTGGTCGTGGATGGCGCAACCACTGCCGGGGCAGCCGCTGTCCACGCCGTTCGCCTGGGCACTGATCCGACTCGACGGAGCCGACACACCCCTGTTGCACGCGATCGACGCCCCCCTCGAATCGATGCACACAGGCATGCGCGTGCAGGCACATTGGGCCGACTCCCGTGTCGGCTCCATCCGCGACATCGCGTGCTTCCTTCGCGTTGATCATGAACTTACGGCCATGTTCGACGACGTGTCGGCACACCAACTTCATGATCAATCCATGACGGTGACGCCCATTCACCTGAGCTACACGCACACGGCCTCACCCGAGGAGAGCCGTTACTTGCGAGCTCTGGCCGAGGGGCGGATCATCGGGCAGCGGTGTCCCATGTGCCGCAAGGTTTACGTGCCGCCGCGCGGCGCGTGCCCGACCGATGGCGTGCCGACCACCGACGACGTGGAGCTGCCCGACGTCGGCACGATCACCACGTTCTGCATCGTCAACGTGCCTTTCCCGGGGCAGCGCACCAAGCCGCCATACGTGCACGCGGCCGTGCTGCTCGACGGGGCCGACATCCCGTTTTCCCATTTGGTTTTGGGCTGCCCCGCTTCGGACGTGCGCATGGGCATGCGCGTCCGTGCGGTGTGGAAACCCCGCGAGCAGTGGACCACCTCCCCGCAGAACATCGACCATTTCGAGCCGGCGGGCGAACCGGACGCCGATTACGAGACCTATGCGGAGCACCTGTGAGAGACGTCGCCGTAGTTGGTTTCGCGGAATCACCGCACACGTTCGCGACCCCGGGCACCAGCAACGGGGTCGAGATGCTTGTGCCCATCTTCGCCGAGGTGCTCGGCAAGACCGGACTGTCCAAGGCGGACGTGGACTTCTGGTGCTCGGGCTCGTCGGATTACCTGGCCGGGCGGGCGTTCTCGTTCGTGTCGGCGGTCGACGCGATCGGCGCCTATCCGCCGATCAACGAGTCGCACGTGGAGATGGACGCCGCGTGGGCGCTGTACGAGGCGTGGCTCAAAATCCTCACCGGCGAGGTCGACACTGCGCTCGTGTACGGCTTCGGCAAGGCCAGCGCCGGAGACCCGCGCCGCGTGCTGGCCCTCCAACTCGACCCCTACGTGGTCGCACCGCTGTGGCCCGACCCCGACAGCCTGGCGGGCCTGCAACACCGCATGGGCCTTGAGGCCGGGCTCTGGAGCGAGCCGTTGACACCCGTCCCGTTCGCCGACGGCGCGTCGGTCGTCGTGCTCGCCTCCGGGGACAGGGCCGGCGACCTGTGCGACCGGCCGGCCTGGATCACACGCATCGAGCATCGCGTGGACGCTCAGCTACGCCATTGGCTCGACGTGCCTTCCGCCCGCTTCGAAGTGGGCGATGTCGAGATCGCCGAAGTTCATGCGCCCTATCGCCATCAGGAGATTCTGCTCGCGCGCGAATTGGGCCTCGGCGATGGTGTTGCGGTGAACGGGCTGCGCGAAGGGAATCCGATGTTCGCGGCCGGCCTGGCGCGCATCGGCACGGCCGCGACCCACATCCACGACGGCCGGGCCAACCGGGTGCTCGCGCACGCCTCCAGCGGCCCGCTGCTGCAACAGAATCTCGTGTGCATCCTGGAGGCCCGATGAAGCAGCAGGCCGCCGTCATCGGCGTGGGCCAGACGCACCACGCCACCAAGCGGGCCGACGTGTCGATGGCCGGACTGTGCCGCGAGGCGATCGACCGCGCGATGCGCGACGCGGACGTGGGCTGGGCCGACATCGACGCGGTCGTGCTGGGCAAGGCGCCCGATCTGTTCGAGGGCGTGATGATGCCCGAGCTCTACATGGCCGAGTCCATCGGCGCGGCGGGCAAGCCCCTGCTGCGCGTGCACACGGCCGGGTCCGTGGGCGGCGCGACGGGAATCGTCGCCGCGAGCCTGATCCAGTCCGGTGTCCACTCGCGCGTGCTGGCCGTGGCGTTCGAAAAACAGTCGGAGTCCAACGCCATGTGGGCGCTGTCCATCCGCCCGCCGTTCGAAATGCCGCTGGGCGCGGGGGCGGGTGGCTACTTCGCGCCGCACATCCGCGCCTACATCCGGCGCTCCGGCGCGCCTGTCCACATTGGAGCGATGGTCGCGGTGAAGGACCGGCGCAACGGCGCGCTGAATGAGTACGCGCACCTGCGCCAGCCCGACATCACGCTGGAGTCGGTGCAGGCCTCCCCCATGCTGTGGGACCCGGTGCGATACGACGAGACGTGCCCATCCTCTGACGGCGCGTGCGCGATAGTCCTGGCATCGGCCGATGCCGTGCAGGGCCGGACAGCGGCGTGGGTCAAGGCCACGGCCATGCGCACCGAGCCGACGATGTTCTCCGGCAAGGACCATGTCAACCCGCGCGCCGGGCGCGAGGCCGCCGAAGCACTGTGGCGGCAGGCGGGGATCACCGACCCTTTGGCGCAGATTGACACCGCCGAGATCTATGTGCCTTTCTCCTGGTACGAGCCGATGTGGCTGGAAAACCTGGGCTTCGCCGAGCCCGGCCACGGCTGGCGGCTCACCGAGGTGGGCGACACGGCGATCGGCGGCAGTCTGCCGATCAACCCATCGGGTGGCGTCATGTGCTCCAATCCCATTGGGGCGTCTGGGCTTCTGCGCTTCGGCGAGGCCGCGATGCAGGTGATGGGCCGCGCCGGCGAGCACCAGGTCGAGGGCGCGCGCAATGCGCTCGGGCACGCCTACGGCGGCGGGTCTCAGTACTTTTCCATGTGGGTCGTTTCGAGCGAAAGGTAGCGCATCATGAGGCGACGCAGCATTCTCGCGGCCGGGTTTGTCCCCCTGCTTCCCGGCGTCGTGCCCGCGGACACGACCGCCATCGTCGTCGGTTCCACCGAAGCGGGCGCGATGGCCGCTTCACGCCTCGCACAGGCCGGAATCCGCACCACCGTGCTCGGGCACAGCAGCGACCCTGCTTTGTCCTATCTCGAACAGCCACGCGGACGCGAGTGGGACATGGTGTATCCGCCCGCGCTCTACGACGAGCTGGACTGGAAGCGTGCCCGGCGCAGTTACCCGCGTCCGGCCGTGACGGCGGGCCCGGTGACCGAGATCCACCTCGCGTCCGGCGGGTTCCAGGTGAGGACCGCGCACGACACCTACACCGCGGACTTCGTCTTCATGGCCGCGGGCACGATCGAGACCACGTCACTGCTCGTGACGGCCAGGGAGCGCGGGTGGTTGCCCCGGCTCGGCAACGAGGTCGGCAAGGGATTCGGGACCAACGGCGCGTTCCTCGTCTCATGGCTCAACGCGCGCACGCGACCGGCGCCACACATCGACGACGCCAATCGCATTGCGCCGACGGCGATTTCGGGCGAGTCGGCGCCGGTACAGGTAATCCTCAGCGTCACGTCGGAGCGCGGCGAGATCCGCTACGACACCTCAAGCGGCACGGCCAAGGTGCACTGGCCCTACGCGCCGATGGAGAGCACGGGCGAGAAGGCCGCGCGTGACCTCGTGACGCGGCTGTGGTGGCAGGGCGAGGGCAGGCGCGGCCGCCTGCTACGCGGCCTGCCGCACTACGACCGCACAGCCGGCCTCGGTGCCAGCACCACACGGCATCCGTTGGGCGGCATGGTGATGGGCAAGGCTACCGACCACAATGGACGGTCGCTCGACTACCCCAACCTCTACTGCCTCGACGGCTCGGTGCTGCCCGGCACCACCTGCCTGACCTCCCCCGCCCTCACCATCGCCGCCAACGCCGAGCGCATCATGGACCGCTTCCTCGCCGCGCACGCCTGACCGCGGCGACCAATCAGTCCTCGCGGTTGCTGAACGCCAAGCCGACGCCAAGACCCACCATCGTGAGGCCCGCGGCGCCGCCGACCAGCTCCAAGCGCCTCGCCGAGCGGGCGAACCAGGACCGGACGGCTCCCGCCGCCACGCTCCACACGGAGTCCATGCCCAGGGCAATCACGGCGAACACCCCGCCGAGGACAACCATCTGGAGCGTGGCGCTTCCCGCGGACGGGTCGACGAACTGCGGCAGAATGGCCGCGAAGAACACCACCGTCTTCGGGTTCGTCACGCCGACGATGAATCCCTGCGCCAGCGTGCGCCGGTCACCGACCGGGGCGGCCCGCGCCTCGAATGCCTCGCGCAACGCCCGGCGATGCCGGATCGCCTGCACGCCGAGATATATCAGGTAGGCGGCACCAGCAAGTTTGATCGCGGTGTAGACCGCGGCGGAGGTCTGGACGATGGCGCCCATGCCGATCGCGACTGCCGCGGCCGCCGTGAAGCTGCCGGCGGCCCCACCGACGACAGTCGTGAGCGCAGCCCGCCGGCCATATGCCAAGGCGCGGCCGACCGCGAAGAGCACCGAGGGACCGGGGATGACGATCAGGATGAAGGCCGCGATCGCGAAGGCCGCCAAGCTATCGGGCGATGGCATGGTTGTCATCCTAGCCGCTCATTCGGTACGCAGTTCGTCCACCGCGACGCTCGCCCGAAGCACGATGAGGCTGACCGCCGCCGCGAGGGCGATCCCGGCGATGGCGCCACCGCCGAGCAACGCCAGTTCGGTGGCTCCAGCGCTCAACGGCAGCGGCTGGGTTTCGGCGCTCGCCACGGCCGCCACGCCGACCACGACCGCGAGCAGCACAGCCGGGACACCGGGCAGCAACGCCTGCATGAGCACAGCACGGGCCAGCGTGCCGTGCGGGGTGCCCGCCGCGATGAGGCCGGCCAGCGCGCGCCGCCGGGTCAGCATGCCCTCGACCATCGCGAACAATAGCCCAGCCGACGCGACCACCAGGGTCACGACCAATACGAACAGCCCGAACCGGTGCACGTCCTGCTCGGTGACCCAGCCGAACACCAGACCCGCTTCGGCGTAGGTGATGCCACGGATCGCCGCTGCCCCGATGAACACGCTGATGAGCAGTATGGCGAGGCTGCGTGTGCCGCTCCACGGATCCGCGATGATCCATTTCGCGGCGAGCATCGGCCCTGGCCGGCGCATGTAACGCCGCGTGAGCCGGGCGACCAGCTGCCCCAACGGAGCCGCGCACAGTGCCACGCCGAAGATGAGCGACAGCACGGCCGTCCACCCGGTCAGCGGGAGGAGCACCCGCTGGTTGCCAACGTTCTGCCGGTCGATGGTCAGATGCACAACGAGCACGACGAATCCCACGGCGATCAACACGAGCGGCCACCAGCGCAGCGGACGCTGACGCGACCGCCACCGCACGGCCAGCGGCGTGACCGTCACGCGCCGCAGCGCCAGCGCCGACAGCAGCGCAGCCACGGCCGTCACGGCGACGACCACGGCACCGAACGTCCACAGTGGAGGGAGCGCGTCGGTGGGCAGCGGCAGGCGCGGCACGAGATTGCGCGGCGGCTCGCCCGTGCTCTCCGCCCACGGATCGGCGAGCACCGGCCGGTGGGCCAGCACCCGGATCGCGAGGTAGCACCCGATCCCGAGCAGCGCACCGACGAAGCACGCGACGGTCGCCTCGGCCACCCCGACAAACCTGATCTGCCCGGGGGTCGCACCGGCGAGCCGGATCGCGGCCAACCGCCGGTCGCGGGCCGGCGCGCCGAGCCGTGCGCTCTGCCCGGCGAACGCCAATGCGGGCAGCGTCAGCAGCAGCAACGCGGCAGCGACCACGGGCCGGGCCGCGGTGTCATTGAGCAGTGAGGTCGCGTAGCGATGGTCGGTGTGGGTGATCGACCAGGCCCCCTCACCGAGCTCGATGATCAGCTCGGTGGGCGGCAGCCAGTGCACGGTCGCCGCCGCGAGCAGCACGATCGTGCCCATCGCCGCGCCGCACGCGGTGAACACCAGGCGCAGCCAGTCCGCGCGGTTGCCCGCCCAGGCCAGCTTGACCAACGTGGACGGTCTCATCGCGCGACCTCCGCCGAGGTGAGCAGCGTCCCGTCGCGCATCGCTATCTCGCGGTCGGCGTAGGCGGCCGCGGTCGCGTCGTGGGTCACCAGCACCACGGTCGTGTTGTGCGCGCGGGCCTGGGCGGTCAGCACCTGCAACACCTGCTCGCTCGCGAGACTGTCCAGCGCGCCCGTGGGTTCGTCTGCGAACAGCACCGCAGGCGACGTGACCATCGCCCGCGCCAATGCCACCCGCTGCGCCTGACCGCCCGACATCGCCGTGGGCACGGCCCCCGCGACGTCGCCGACGCCAAACCGGTCCAGCCACTCCCGTGCTTTCGCCTCGGCCTGCCCCCAGCGGGCGCCGCCGAGAAGCAGTGGCAGGGCGACGTTTTCGGCCGCGGTCAGCTCCGCGACCAGCTGTCCAAATTGGAACAGCACCCCGAAGTCGGTGCGCCGCAGGCGAGATCGGTCGCGCTCGCGCAATGACTTGACCAACCCTTCGGCCTCAAGCAGGGATTCAGTCATGCGAAACCTCCCGGTGAAACGCCTCGACCCGGTCGAGCGTGGTTTCCATCCAGCGCAGATCGGCGTCCAGGTGCCGGATCGCGTAATCGGCGGCGACGATGTCGGCGATCGACGCCTCCTCGCCGCTCTTGGTCTTCGTCAGCTCCCGCATGCGGGCCAGGTGGGCCTCGCGCTGCGCCGCCAGGTATCGCCGGGCGGCCCGCGCGTCGTCGGAGCCGAACAGCGCCACGACCACCTTGGCCAGCAAGGCGCTTTGCACATGGGGCGCGGGCGGCTCGACGCTGCCCAGCCACTCGGCCAGCGCGGCGCGGCCCGCCTCGGTGAGCGCATAAGCCGTGCGATCCGGTCCGCCCCCGCGATCCTGGCCGGCCTCCTGGATCAGGCCGTCGCGTGTCAGCCGCCCGAGCGTCGCGTAGACCTGACCGAACGCGACCGGCTTGGTGCGTGGCAGCCGCGCGTCATGCTCCCGCTTGAGCTCATAGCCGTGCCTGGGCCCGCGTGCCAGCAGGCCCAGAAGCACATAGGGCGTTGACATGTGGCCCAGTATTCACTGAGCGAATAGTTGAACGCAAGCCCGTGCGTCAGATCTTCCAAACGTCCAAGCACGACACCTCGGCCGAACGCCAGTTGCTCATCAGGTAGTGACCGTCGGCGCTGAACGCCGACCGCACGGGCCGGGCCGTGGACAGCTCCGCGCGGAACACCTCCTCGTCGGTGTCGGCACGGTGCAGCCACAGCGCGGCGTGCCCGTCGACCTGGCTGCAGCCGGCGCGCAGCCGCCCGTCGGGGCTGCGCACCTCCTCGGCGAAGCCGTCGCGCGTGCTGCGGTCGGCGTACCCGGCGAACCGCTTGCGCAGGTCGTCGCCGACCATCTGCTCGACCACATCGCCCGTGTCAAGGTCCCACATCATGGCCACATCGCGCCGGTACCGGCCGACGCTCACCTGTTTGTCCACTTCGGACACCAGGCGCCACTGGTTCTCGTGCACGAACACCGACAGCGGGCGCGCCCCGGCGTGGAACCGGCTGACCAGCTGCCCGGAGGCGATGTCCCACACCGCGAACCGGCCGCCCTCGTCCCACGACACCAGCGCCATCCGCCCGCTCGGGTGCACGAACACCCGGCCGAACTGCGACGAGTCGGGGCGCACCTCGTGCACCACCGTGCCCGTGTCGATGGCCCGCATGCGCACATAGGCCCCCGTGTCGGCGCACTCCACGACGTGCTGCCGGTCGGGTGCGAGCATCCAATCCCCACTGACCTTGAGTTCGAGCCGCTTCACCGGGCGGTCGCCCGCGATCAGCTGCGCCGACCGCGCCAGCGCCAGGATCTCGCCGGAGTTGACATAGGAGCCGGGCGGGAGCCGGTGCTCGACCATGATGCCCTCACGGGACGCGTGCAGGTCGTACACCCTATCGTCCAACGTGCGGATCTGGGCCAGGCACGCCCCCTGCGCGTAGGCGTGCCCGGGCGCCACAAGCCAGCGCAGCAGCCGCGCCGCCTCGGTAATCTCCCAGCACAGCGGCTCGATCCGCCATGTGGCCGGCGACGCCTTGATGACCCGGTGGTTCGCCCACCGCGCCGCACCCCGGATCACCGCGTATTCGGGTTCGCGCGGCCGCAGAACCCGTAGCCCCAGCTCGCTTTCGAGCACATGTGCGGCCATCGGCAGGCGCGCACCCCCGCCGACGAGCACCAGCCCCGCCACGTCGCTCAGCGTGTATCCGGCCCGCGCCACGACCGCCCGGCAGCTGGCCACGAGCCACCGCAGCGCCTGTTCGGCCATGGTTTCCAGCCCATTGCGGGTGAGGTTGACGCTCGCCACCTCCTCGGCCAGCTGCGTCGCGCCCGCCGCGCTCAAGCGCAGCAGGGTCGCCGACCATGCCACGCCCAGATCGCACACGAGCACCGGGGCCGCGTCCGGCAGGTCGGGGTGCACCAGCGGATCCATGACCGCCGCGATCGCCGTGCCGACCAGTTCCGCATCCGGGTATCCGGCGTCGCTCGCCAGCCGCAGCAGTGCCGCGCGCTCGACCGACGACGGCCCGGCCGCGGTCGGTGTGGTGAGCACCAGCCGGGTGATGGGCGCCGCCGTGGCCGCGATGATTGCGCGAAGGTGATGCTGGTCCAGCTGCGGGCACCCGATCTGCTGCACGGCGTCGCCGTTCACCAGCGCGGCCGAGTTCTCGTACCGGCCAAAATCCACCACCAGCGTGGAAGACATAGTCAGACGTTAGCCCTCATCGATTTCTGTCGTGTTACAGGCATGAAACGCGCACCCGTTCGGGTTTTACGCGGGCTTTAGCGGGCATCCGCCGGGCGCGTTTTCGCACCCACCCGCCGGGTATGCCTCGTTCATGACTCACGAGCAGCGCGAAAAGCCCGAGCCGGAAGAGGACATGGATCGGCTGATCGCCGAGGCGCTGGGCACGTATTCGGCCGATGGTCAGGTCGACGACGCGACGGGCGGCGACGCCGGGGCCGAGGAGAAGTTCGGCCACGAAGCCCGCCCGCGCGGAGAAGAAGGCGGGCAGGCCCCGCGGACAGGTCCGGCCTAGGTATATGCCACCCGCAGTTCCTTGACCCCGTTGAGCCAGCCCGAGCGCAGCCGCCGCGGCTCTTCGAGCCTGCGGATGTCGGGCATGTGGTCGGCGATCGCGTTGAAGATGAGGTCGATCTGCAACCGGGCCAGGTTGGCGCCCAGGCAGTAGTGCGCGCCGCTGCCGCCGAAGCCCAGGTGCGGGTTGGGGCTGCGCATGATGTCGAACTTCTCCGGCTCGTGGAACACGTCCTCGTCGAAGTTCGCCGACCGGTAGAACAGTCCCAGCCGCTGGCCCGCCTTGATCTCCACCCCGCCGAGCACGGTGTCCGCCTTGGCCGTGCGCTGGAACACGGTCACGGGCGTCGCCCAGCGCACGATCTCGTCGGGCGCGGTGCGGGCGCGGGTCTCCTTGTACAACTCCCACTGCTCCGGATGGTCCATGAACGCGAGCATCCCGTGCGTGATGGAGTTGCGCGTCGTCTCGTTGCCGGCCACCGCGAGGATGATGATGAAGAACCCGAACTCGTCGGACGTCAGGTGCCCGCCGTCGACCTCGGCCGTCACCAGTTTGGTCACGATGTCGTCCATCGGGCAGCGCTTGCGGTCCTCCGCCATGGCCATGCCATAGTTGAGCATCTCCATGGCCGAGTTCAGCGGGTCGATGTCGTACTCGGGGTCGTCGTAGCCGATCATCTGGTTGGACCAGTCGAATATCTTGTGCCGGTCCTCCTGCGGCACGCCGAGCAGTTCGGCGATCGCCTGCAGGGGCAGCTCGCACGCCACCTCGGTGACGAACTCCCCGCTGCCGGTGGAGATCGCGTCGCGCACGATCTTCTCGGCGCGAGCGGACAGCGCCTCGCGCAGGTTGTTGATGGCCCGCGGGGTGAAGCCGCGCGAGACGATCTGGCGCAGCTTGGTGTGCTGCGGCGGGTCGATGTTGAGCAGGACGTATCGCTGGAGCTCGATGCGATCGCGCGTGATGTCGGGCTGGTGCCGGATGAGCGCGGTGTTTTCCCAGGTCGAGTAGATGTCGCTGTGCTTGGACACCTCCATCACGTCGGCGTGCCGCGTCACAGCCCAGAAGCCCTCGTCGTCGAAGCCCGATTCGGGCTGCACGTTCCACCAGACTGGTGCGCTTCGCCGCAGCTCGGCGAACTCTTCCGTCGGTACCCGCTGCTCGTAGAGCGCGGGATCGGTCAGGTCAAAACCCTGCGGGATCACGGCGTCCTCCCTGAAACGTGTTCTAAAAGATTGGAGCACATGCAGCGTCCCACGTAAACACCCATGCGTTGCCGGGGAGCGATAACACGTTCTAAAATTCGATCGTGGGAAATCCTGTGATCGTGGAGGCCGTGCGCACGCCGATAGGCAAGCGCGACGGATGGTTGTCACACCTGCACACGGCCGACATCCTCGGCGTGGTCCTGAAAGCCTTATCGGACAAGGCGGGCGAAGTGCAACAGGTCTACGGCGGCTGCGTCACGCAGGCCGGCGAACAGTCCAACAACATCACCCGCACCGCGTGGCTGCACGCCGGGCTCCCCTACCAGACCGGCTGCCTCACGCTCGACGCGCAATGCGGCTCGGCGCAGCAGGCCACCCATCTCATCGCCGCGCAGATCGCGGCCGGCACCATCGACACCGGCATCTCGTGCGGCGTGGAGGCGATGAGCCGGGTGAAGCTGCGCGCCAACCTCGGGGTCGACTCGGGGATGCCCCGGCCCGAGTCGTGGAGCCTCGATCTGCCCAATCAATACGTCGCCGCTGAGCGCATCGCCAAGCTACGCGGGCTTTCCAGAAGAGACATTGATTCCTGGGGGTACCGCTCCCAGCGCGCGGCGGCGGCCGCCTGGAACGAGGGCCGTTTCGACCGCGAGGTGATCCCGGTCGGGGACGTCACCCGGGATCAGGGCCTGCGCGACACCAGCATGGAGGCCCTGGCCACGCTGAAGCCGGTCCTCGAAGACGGCGTGCACACGGCCGGTACCTCGTCGCAAATCTCTGATGGCGCGGCGGCCATCCTCCTCATGGACGCGGACAGAGCACGGGCCTCGGGTCTCAAACCGCGCGCGCGGATCGTCGCGCAAACTCTGATCGGCGCGGAGCCCTATTACCATCTCGACGGCCCGGTGCAGGCGACCGGGGCCGTGCTCACCCGCGCGGGCATGAAAATCGAAGACATCGACCTGTTCGAAGTCAACGAGGCGTTCGCCAGCGTGGTGCTCTCATGGATGCAGGTGCACCAACCCGACCCGGCGCGCGTCAACGTCAACGGCGGGGCCATCGCCTTAGGACACCCGGTCGGCAGCACGGGAGCACGCCTCATCACGACCGCCCTGCACGAACTCGAACGCCGCGACGCGAGCACCGCACTCATCAGCATGTGCGCGGGCGGAGCCCTTTCCACCGCGACCATCATCGAACGCGTCTAGACAAAGGGCGATGCCCGGATCGCCGAGCTCGCCGCCGCGGCTGTGATCAGCGCCGGGCCTTCGGGACCGCGCAGACGGCCAGGGCCATCTCGGCCACGAAGCGTGGCGCGTCAGCCGGATCGAGCCGGCCGGCCGCGACGTCACCGGCCGCGCCGTGCAGGACGTGGTGCAGCACGCTGGCCAGCAGATCGGCGGAAAAGTCGGCCCGGAACACGCCTTCGGTCTGGCCTCGGCGGATCAGGTTATGCACCCGGCGCTCGGGCTTGGCGTGCAACTTCTGCACGCGCCTGGGAGGCAGGGCCGACTGCGCCGACTGCAGGAGCGACGCGGCCTGGGCGAGCAGCAGCCAGCCGGATTCCATCAGCGCCCGCAGCCCGTGGCGCGGATCACCGGTCAGGTCGATGGCCTCCAACACCTCGTCGCCCTGAGCCAATAGCCGGACCAACGCCGCCTCGATCAGGGCCTCACGGGACGGGAAGTGCGCATACAGCGTGACCCTGCCCACCCCTGCCTCCTGCGCGATGTCGTTCATGCTCGCCTCGGAGTCTCGCCCGAGGCACGCGACGGCCGCCAGCACGATCTTCTCGGCGTTCTGCCGCGCGTCCGCCCTGCGGGCCGGCTTGGCGCCGGGGTGAGGCATGCCACGTCCTTAAGTCGAACAGTCGCTGTACGGGTTACGTTACCGTGCTCGTCATGACAGGGGAAAGCGACCGTTACGTGGTCCGGCCGGGCCAGGCCTCCGACGCCATCATGCTCGCGCGGCTGCACGCATCGGTCCAGCTTCAGGCGGTGAGCGGTGGGCAACCGCACCCCGGCATCGCCGCCTGGGTCGAAGACCTGCTCGACGGTCATCCCTCGGTTGCACCCGACGACTTCCTGGTCGCCGAAGACACGGCCACCGGCCACCCGGTGGCCAGCCTCGTGGGGCTGCGGCAGGACTGGCGCCTGGCCGGAGTCCGGCTGCCGGTGGCCCAGATCGAACTGGTCGGCACGGCGCCGGAGCACCGCGGAAACCGGCTCACCGAACGGCTTTTCGCCGCGCTGCACGAGCGGCACGCGGCCGAGCGCGTGCCGCTGCAGGTGATCGAGGGAATTCCGTACTTCTACCGGCGGCTCGGCTACGACTACGCCCTGGCCAATGATGGCGCTCCAACGGTTTCGGCCGGCGCGCTGCCAACGGATGGCGGCGGCGATGGCCTCACGGTGCGCCCGGCCACCGTCGCCGACGCGGACGACCTCGCCGGCATCGATCGGCGGCTCGCCGACGGGAATGCCTTGGTCTGCCCGAGGGATGCGGCGGTGTGGCGGTACGAGATCGCCGGGCGACGTCCGGCCGACCTCGCCCGGCGCGTGGTCGCCGTCCTGGTGCACGGCGACGATGTGCGGGGATATCTGGTTCACGGTGCCCGGCTCTCGGCCGCCGGTGAGCTTCTTGTTGTCGCGGCGGCCTGCACGCGACCGGCCGACTGGCCGCAGGCCGCGACCGCCATGCACAAATACCTGGGCCACGTCGGGAAGCGATACGAGGCATCGGCGGGGCGACCGTTCACCGCGGTCCGCCCCATCCTCGACCCGGAACATCCACTGGTTCGCCTTGGCCCGCCCGGTGTGCCGAGGCGACCCAGAGGCTGGTACGTCCGCACCGCCGACCCGGTCGATCTGCTCGCCCGGCTGCAACCGCTGCTGCGGGCCCGCTGGGACGCGGCGGATCTGCGGTGGCACGAGCCGGCGATGACCATCGACATGTATGGTCGCGCCGCCCGGTTGGAGTTCGCCGGCGGTGAACTCGCGGCGGTGACACCCGTGCGCGGTGCCGTCAGCCCGAGCACCGAGCCCGAGACGCACGCCGCCATCCCGCCCGGTGCGCTGCTCCAATTGGCGCTCGGCCACCGCACCTTGCCCGAAGTGCTCGACATTTGGCCGGACTGCCTCCTGCGCGACCGCGTGACCGAGCACTTCCTCACGACGGCGTTCCCCCAAGTGCCGGTCCGGGTCTGGCCCCGCAATTGAGCAGTTTCAGGCGGGGTAGCCCGACATCAGGTCGATCTGGCCCTGGCGCGACTTCTCGACCCGCCCGGCGAGCTCCACGGCCTGGGGGTTGCTGCCGCCCCGAATCTCGAACCGGGCCAATTCGAGGGCTCGTCGCTGGTACTCGATGAAGAGGTTGAGAAAAACGCGGTCGAAGTCGGCGTCTGGCGCTTCCTTCAGGGCGTTGATCTGTGTGTCGTAGGACGGTGGCAGGCCACCGTGGTGCGCGTGACTGTCCGGATTGGAGTCCATCGCGACCGGCTGGTTCCACAGCCTCAGCCAGTCGGTCATGGCGCGGGTCTCGTCGGCCTGTGTCTTGGCGATGGCCTCGGCGAGGTCGCGCAGATCCGGGCGCCGGGCCCGCGACTTGGCGACCTCGAGCATCCGCTCGGCCGGCCCGTGGTGCGCGATGAGCATCTGCAGGAACATCACGTCGGTGGGATTGAACTGGCTTGACGTCGCCATCGGAGCGGGTGTGGGCGGCGCCGTGGCACATGCTCCTAAGAGGACGGTCGTGACGAGGATCCCGAGTCGCGTCATGCGTGAAACCTCCGGCGGGGCCCGCAGCCCGTGCGTCCGCGGGCCCCTGGATCGGTGCTGTGCTAGATGCGCTGCCAGAGCGCTGGAGTGTTGGGCGGCTCCCAACCCGGCAGCGATGTGTGCGCCTGGATGCAGCGGTAGCTCAGGCCGTTGTAGGTGACCGTGTCGCCCACCGCGTAGGCGCGGTTGGCCTGCCACGTGCCGCCCGGTTGGCTGGTCGGCGTCGGCGAGGCCGTCGGTGGCCGGGTCGGCGAGGCCGTCGGGGTGGGCGACGGTCCCGGCCCGCCGGGCCCGACCTGCAGGTCGACGCAGGCGTAGAACGCCATCGCGGTGTCGTAGACGTTCCACCGGGCGAGTACCTTGATCCGGCCGGTGCGGCCGCCGAGACTCACGTTGTGTGAGACGTTCTCCGGTGGCTGGGCGCCGTTGTCATGGAACACCGCGATGCGCGTGCTGCCGACGAAGTACTCCCATGTGCCGGTGCGATGCCGGGCGGTCAACCGCCACTGGAACGTGACGCTGTTGCCGACCGACGTCGCGGGCCAGCCCTTCGACTCGTCGTTGAGCACCGCGAACCGGCTGCCGCCACCGTTGCACTGCATCGAACCCTTGGGCGCCTCGACGCTCTGGGGCTCCCAGACAATGTCACCGCAGTTGGCGACCCGGCCCTTGGCGCACATGTCCTGGCGGCTGGGCGGGGAGACGACCCATCCGTGGGCGTGTGCCGGTGATACCGCCACGAACAGCGACGCCAGAATGGCGCCGGCGGTCAGTAGCGGCAAGGTGATCCGTCTTCGCATAAGCAGCTCCTCGCTTGGTCGTGCCGAAGGGACCTCCTAGCGTTGTGCTGCTAACTGTAAAGTGAACATACAGTTTCGTAAATGCTGCTAACTAAAATCTTCGAAGTTTTCCGCAGCGGCTGGCCTCGGACCGCTTCGCGGCCGTGCCCAAGCCGCGCAAGAGCACGGCTTGGCCGGAACGGAGTTTTTCGTGGCGCAGGGATACTAGCGGCGGAAGTGGAACCAGTTGACGTTGACGAAATCCGCCGGCTGACCGCTGCTGAAGGTGAGATAGACCGTGTGGGTACCGGTCACGGCGCCCACGTTGCCCGGCACGCTGCGCCAGGTCTGCCAGCCGCCCGTGTTCGCGATCGCGAAGCTGCCGATCGGCGGCGCCGTAGGACTGTCGATGCGCACCTCCACCAGCCCGCTCACCCCACCGGCCGCGCCCGACGCGACCCGTGCCACGAAGTCCACCGGCCGGGTCGAACCGAAGTTCACGTTGTCGAACCGCACCCAGTCACCGTTGGCGAGATGACCGATGTTCTGCCCGCCTTCCGAGCACGCCTCGACACCCACGCCGTTCTGCGCGTTGAACGATTCCGCTTGGATCATCGAGTACGCGTCGCGCGTCCCACCCGTCGGTGGCGGGCTCGTCGGAGCCGTGCTCCCGCCACGGCTCCACACGGCCACGTAGTCCACAAGCATGGCCCTGCCGGGAACCGTTGCGCCCGTTGGGGTTGCGAACCCGGCGATGGCGTTCGGGAACGCACCGCCCATCGCGACGTTCAGCAGGATGAAGTATCCGGCATGGCTGGTCATGCTGTCCCACGTCGTGGAGTCCAATTGCGCTTGGCTCACCGCGTGGAACTGCTGCCCGTCGACGTACCACCGAAGCTGATTGGGCGAGATGCTGCGATCCCACTCGAAGCGATAGGTGTGGAAGGCACTCTGGCACGTGCTGCCCGGGCAGGCCCGGCTCGCGCCGATGCCGGTGGTCTCGTTGCACGGGCCACCCGGGTTGACGCCGCAGTGCAGCACGCCCCACACCGAGTTGATCCCGTTGACGTTTTCCATGATGTCGAACTCGCCGATGGCGGGCCAGTTCCAGTAGTTGCCGCGATAGGGCGAGCCCAGCGCCCAGAACGCGGGCCAGTAGCCGAGCGCGGCCGAGCCCGTGATGTTGGGCATCTGGAGGCGGCCCTCGATGCGAAGGATCCCGCCGGCTGGGGCCTTGAAGTCGGCGCGCCTGGTTTCGATGCGCGCCGAGGTCCAGTTGCCCGCACCATCGCGCAACGGGGTGATGCGCAGGTTGCCGGCCCCGTCGAGGCTCAGGTTGGACGGGCTGTTCGTATAGTTCTGGATCTCGCCGGTGCCCCAGTTGGCCGGGCCTCCCGGATAGGAGTGGCCAAGATCGATCTGCCAGTTGGTGGACGACGGCAGCGATCCCGCGCCGCCGTTGAAGTCGTCGCTCCACACCAGCGTCCAGCCGGTGGGCGTGGGTGGTACAGCGGCTTGGGCGTGGATCGCGACAAGCATCGCGCCGGCGAACGCCGCCAGCCCGGCGATCAGTGCTCGTTTTCTTGACATTGTCTGCCTCTCCTCACAGTACGGGCGTTACTCGCGAGAGAGCGCTCTCTTGTCTGGGCAGTTTGATGCTAGTGGATGCCCGCTGTCCAGTCTGCTACCGTCTCGGCATGCGGCGAGGGCTCACAATACTGTTGTCGGCGCTGTTGGCGGGAATGGCCACGGCGACCCCCGCGCACGCGGAAGACGTCATGACGTGCCCGGTGGGCAACCTGACCACCAACTACGACCCTCCACTGAGCACGGTCACCCGGCACACCGACGTCGAAAGCTTCGGCTCGGTGACCACGTGCTCGCCCAACACCTTCGGCATCACCGGAGGCACGCTGCACATCACCGCCACCGGCGACCTCAACTGCGTCACGGGCGGCGCCTCCATGGGCACCATGGTGTTCGTGTGGAACACCGGACAGATCAGCGTGCTGGCCTATCCGACCGACATCGCGCTGTCCGTGCGGCCGCTCGGCGAGGCCGTCGTGGTCGTGACGGGCGACGTGCTCAGCGGGCCGTTCGCGGGTGGCACGCTCGTCGGCCACGCCACGATGGTGACCCTCGACCCGACCGCATGCCTCCTGGGCGGGGTCGAATCGGTGGGCGGGCCGATCAGCACCACGTTCACCGGGCCCTAATCGCGGGTCAGCGACCGGGTCACCGCGGGCGATGGCGAAAGCGCGAGCAGATGGCTCGGTGACGCCGGCGCCCGCATCACCGAGATGTTCCGGGAACGGGCGTCGCCGGCAGACGGCGTAGCGCCGGAGGAGCTCATGACCACACGGCTGGCCGGATCGAAGAGCTTGATTGGCATTCGGTGACCGCGGTGACCCGAACGCTGGGTCCGATCATCGCCAGACGGCGAGCGCTTGGTGCGTCAGGCTTTTGGCATGAACAACGCACTTGACGGCAAGGTGGCCTTGGTAACTGGCGGTGCCCGCGGCATCGGCGCGGCGGTGGCGGTGCGCCTGGCGCAGGAGGGCGCCGATGTCGCGCTCACGTTCCAGCACAATCAGCAGCGCGCCGACGACGTGGTGGAGCAGATCAAGATGGCGGGGCGGCGGGCGATCGCTGTGCGGGCAGACAGCGCCGACCCGGGGGCCGTGACCGCCGCGGTTGACCGGGTCGCGGGCGAACTGGGCCGGCTGGACATCCTGGTCAACAACGCCGGCGTGTTCCTGCTCGGGCCGCTGGAGCAGTTGAGCCTGCAAGAGTTCGAGCAGACGGTCGCGGTCAACATTCGGGCACCGTTTGTGGCCTCGCAGGCCGCGGTCCGCCACATGCGGGCCGGTGGCCGGATCGTCAACATCGGCAGCAACGTGGCCGAGCGGGCGGTGTTCCCCGGCTTCTCGTTGTACGCGATGAGCAAGACCGCGCTCATCGGGCTGACCAAGGCGCTCGGGCGGGAGCTGGGCCCGCGGGCCATCACGGTGAACCTGGTAAACCCCGGCCCCACGGACACCGAACTGAATCCGGCCGATGGGCCCAATGCCGATACGGTCAACGGGTTCACCGCGCTCGGACACTACGCGGCACCGGCCGATGTCGCGGCGGCCGTGGCGTTCCTGGCCGGTCCCGACGGGCGCTACGTCACGGGGGCGACGGTCAACGTGGACGGCGGCTTCACCATATGATCATGGATGCTGGCTCGACACCGAGATGACCTCACCGGTCAGATAGGACGCGAGGTCGCTGGCCAGGAACACGATGACGTTGGCGACCTCCGCCGGGTAGGCGGCGCGGCCGAACGCCTCACCTGCCGCGAGGCGTTCCAGCAGCGCGGCGTCGGTGACCTTCTCCAGGAACGGGTGCATGGCGATGCTCGGTGCGACCGCGTTGACGCGGATGCCGTGCTCGGCAACGTCCAATGCGGAGCATCGAGTCAGCGCCATGACTCCCGCCTTGGCGGCGGCGTAGTGTGCCTGGCCCTTTTGGGCGCGCCAGCCGAGCACGGAGGCGTTGTTGACGATCGCGCCGCCGTTGCCCTGCGCGATCATGTGCTTGAGCACGGCACGGGTGCAGCGGAACGTGCCATTGAGGGTCACGTCGAGCACCCGGTGCCAGTCCTCATCGGACATTTCGAGGACGGACGCCGTACCGCCTAATCCGGCGTTGTTGACGAAGACATCGATCCGACCGAATTGCGCGACCGCCGCTTCGACAAGGGCGTCGACCTGCTCGGTGGACGTGACGTCGCACGGGTGCGCGAACACGCCCAACTCGGCCGCCGTTGCGGCCAGGCGGCGCTCGTGATGGTCGCTGATGACGACCTTCGCACCCTCCTGGACACATCGACGCGCCGTCGCCGAGCCAATGCCCGTGCCCGCCGCAGCCGTAATAACAACAACCTTGTCCAACAACAACCCATAGCCCCTCACAGCCCCCCCCGGGCCTGCTTCGCGTTGATCATGGACTCAAGTCCATCTTCGACGGTGCGTCGCGGCAATAACCTCATGGTCAACACGGCCGGATCGATCATGAAGTTATCGTCATGACGCGCCGTCGAACGTGGACTCAAGTTCATGATCAACCTCAAGAGGGTCTGGGGAGGGAGAGGTGGCGGTGGGCGATGATGTTGCGTTGGATCTCGTCCGAGCCGCCGTAGATGGTTTC
>NZ_QJUG01000072.1 GCF_003426775.1 Allorhizocola rhizosphaerae
ATCCTCTCGCCCACCCGTTTCGACCCCCAAGGCAAAACCCTCGCCGAACACCTCCGCACCCACCCCGTCCCCCTCCCCACCCTCCTCCTTCCGGCCGATCATGAACTTAAGTCCATGTTCGGCGGCGCGTCGTCACACTAACTTCATGATCAACTGGCAAGGCCCGGCGTCTGCGGCGGCCGGTGAAGACGAGTGGAGCGGAGGGATGTCGTTGAGCGCCAATCGTCAGGCCATGCTGGAAAAGCTGGCCTCGCTTGAAGCGGAGCACGCCAAAGCGCTCGCGGGCGGCGGGCCGAAGTATGTCGAGCGGCACCGGGCACGCGGCAAAATGCTTGCGCGCGAACGCATTGAGCTGCTGGTCGATGAGGACTCGCCGTTGCTGGAGCTGTCGCCGCTAGCGGGGTATGGCACCGACTTCCCGGTGGGCGCGGGTGTCGTCACCGGCGTCGGCGTCATCGAGGGTGTCGAGTGTGTGATTGTCGCCAATGATCCGACCGTGCGCGGCGGCGCGTCCAATCCGATCACGCTGCGCAAGACGTTCCGCGCGGGCGAGATCGCGTTGGCCAACCGGCTGCCGATGGTGAACCTCGTCGAGTCCGGCGGGGCCGACCTGCCCAGCCAGAAGGAGATTTTCATTCCGGGCGGGCGCGTCTTCCGCGACCTCACGAGGCTTTCCGCCGCCGGGATCCCCACCATCGCCATCGTGTTCGGCAACTCTACGGCCGGGGGCGCCTATGTGCCGGGCATGTGCGACCACGTCGTGATGATCAAGGAGCGGTCGAAGGTGTTCCTGGCCGGGCCGCCGCTGGTCAAAATGGCCACGGGCGAGGAGTCCGACGAGGAGTCGTTGGGCGGGGCCGACATGCACGCGCGCATTTCGGGCCTGGCCGACTATTACGCGGTCGATGAGTTGGATGCGCTCCGGCTGGGTCGGCAGATCGTGTCGCGGCTCAACTGGCGCAAGCTCGGCCCAGCGCCGGGTGCCTATGCCGAACCGCTGCACGACCCGCAGGAGCTGCTCGACATCGTGCCGCCCGACCTTCGCACCCCGTTCGACCCGCGCGAGGTGATCGTGCGGATCGTCGACGGCTCCCGGTTCGACGAGTTCAAGCCGCTGTACGGTGCGAGCCTGGTGTGCGGCTGGGCCACGCTCTGGGGCTATCCCATCGGCATTCTCGCCAACGCACGCGGTGTCCTGTTCAGCGAGGAGTCGCAGAAGGCCGCGCAGTTCATCCAGTTGGCCAACCGGTCGGACACACCGCTGGTGTTCCTGCACAACACCACCGGATACATGGTGGGCAAGGAGTACGAGCAGCGGGGCATCATCAAGCACGGCGCCGCCATGATTAACGCCGTGTCCAACAGCACCGTGCCGCATCTGTCCGTCCTCATTGGAGCGTCCTACGGGGCTGGGCACTACGGCATGTGCGGTCGGGCCTATGAACCACGCTTCCTGTTCGCCTGGCCCAGCGCAAAGTCGGCGGTCATGGGCGGCGCTCAGCTGGCCGGTGTGCTCGCTCTCGTGGCACAGCAGTCGGGGCGCGAGTTCAGCGAGGAGATGCGCCTGATGGTCGAGCACCAGATCGAGGCCGAGTCGCTGCCCGTGGTGCTGTCCGGATTGCTGTACGACGATGGCGTGATCGACCCGCGCGACACGCGCACCGTGCTTGGGGTCTGTCTGAGCGCGGCCCACTCGGCCCCGGTGGTGGGCGCCGCCAACTTCGGCGTGTTCCGGATGTGAGGCATGATGATCATTCGACTGTTGGTGGCGAACCGGGGTGAGATCGCCCGGCGGATCTTCCGGACGTGCGCGGAGATGGGGATCGGCACGGTGGCCGTGTATGAGGCGGACGACGATGATCACCTTGACTACGCCGACATGGCCGTGCGGGTGCGGTCCTACCTTGACGTCGACGAGCTCGTGCGGGCTGCCGAGTCGGCGGGTGCCCAGGCTGTTCACCCCGGATATGGCTTCCTGTCGGAAAACGCGGCCTTCGCCCGCGCGGTGATCGGCGCGGGGCTGGTGTGGATCGGGCCACCGCCGGAAGCCATCGAGGCGATGGGCTCGAAGACCGAAGCGAAGAAGCTGATGGCCGCGGCCGGGGTGCCTGTGCTGCCGGAATTCGCCGTGGCTGAGGTGCCCGCGCGCTCTGAAGCAGGTGCGGCCGGGGCGACGGCGTGGTCAGAGGCGGGCGGAGATGGGTCGGGGCCGCTGGGCAAGGCGGCGGCAGGCGGGGCGTCGGTGGTGTCCGAAGTGGACGTGGCGTTTCCGTTGGTGGTCAAGGCTTCTGCGGGCGGTGGCGGGCGCGGGATGCGGGTCGTGCGTGAGCCGGCCGCGCTGGAGCGGGCGCTGGCCGAGGCGCGGGCTGAGGCGGAGGCGGCGTTTGGGGATGCGGCCGTGTTTGTCGAGCCATATCTGGAGGATGCGCGGCACATCGAGGTGCAGGTGTTGGCGGACGCGCACGGTCGCATCTGGACACTGGGCGAGCGCGAGTGCTCGCTGCAGCGCCGCCACCAGAAGGTTGTCGAGGAGTCCCCGTCGCCGTTTGTCACACCAGCCCTGCGGGAGTCGTTGTGCGCGGCGGCGGTCAAGGCGGCGCAAGCGGTCGGCTATGTGAACGCCGGGACGGTCGAGTTTCTCGTGGATGGGTCGGGCCGCTTCTCCTTCCTGGAGATGAACACCCGTCTGCAGGTGGAGCACCCGGTCACCGAGGCCGTCACCGGGCTCGATCTGGTGCGCTGGCAGATCCTCATCGCCGCCGGGGCAACGCTGGAGGGCGATGCGCCCGTGCCGCGCGGTCACGCGATCGAGGCCCGGCTCTACGCCGAGGACCCACGCAACGGGTGGCTGCCGCAGGCGGGCACGCTGCGCCGCTTCGCCGTGCCGGCGCTGCCCGGCGTGCGGGTGGACGCGGGCGTGGACGACGGGTCGCGCGTGGGGGTGCGCTATGACCCCATGCTGGCCAAGGTGATCGCGCATGCCCCGACCCGGGACGAGGCCGGCGCCAAGCTCGCCGCCGCCCTCGCGGGCGCGCGGATCCACGGCCTGCGCACCAACCGCGACCACCTCGTGCGCACGCTGCGGCACCCCGCCTTTGTCGCCGGGCAGACCACGACCGCCTTCTTCGAGCGGCACGACCTGTCGACGGTGTTGGATGAGACCCCGTTCCGCGTGGCGGCCGCGCGGGCCGTGGCCGCGCTGAGCCGGACCGCCGGATGGCGCAACGTGCGCTCGCAACCGCGCCGCAAGTTTGGCGTGGAGTATGTGACACACCCTAGCGACCGTCCAGATCGGATAGTGCAGGAAATAGAGGGCGTGAGGCATGTCTTCCACGTCGCCATCTACGAAGACGTTGTCGAACTTGATTCCAGTTTCGGATCCCTTGCCCTGCCAAAGGAATCGCGCTTTCCCCAACCCGGCGTCACCGAAGTCGCCAGGGGGTCATTGATCGCGCCAATGCCCGGGATCGTGAGCCGCATCGGCGCGATGCCAGGGAAGAAGGTCCTTGCGGGGCAACCGATCCTGTGGCTTGAAGCGATGAAGATGGAACACCCGATCGTTGCGCGGTCCGACGGGGTCGTCACCGCGATTCACGCGCAGGCCGGACAACAGGTCGAAGTAGGCCAACCGCTAGCCACCGTTGAGGAGGAGTGATGCTGGAAGGCGAAGAGCGGCAAGCGCTGAGAAAAGCCGTGCGGCAGCTGGCCGGCAAATACGGGCGAGAGTACTTCATGTCCCGTGCCCGCGCGGGCGGCAAGACCACCGAGCTGTGGCGCGAGGCCGGACAGCTCGGCTATCTAGGCGTGCACATCCCCGAGGAATACGGCGGTGGCGGGGGTGGCATCGGTGATCTGGCCGCCGTGTGCGAGGAGCTGGCCACCGCGGGAAGCCCGCTGGCCATGATTGTGGTCTCGCCGGCCATCTGCGCCACGGTCATCCACCGGTTCGGCACCGACGAGCAGAAGGGCAAGTGGCTGCCCGGGCTCACCGACGGGTCGTTGATTTTTTCGTTCGCGATAACCGAACCCGACGCCGGGTCGAACTCGCACCGGCTCACCACGACCGCCCGCCGAGACGGCGACGACTGGGTCCTCAACGGACGCAAGACCTATATCACGGGCGTGGACGAGGCACACGCGGTGCTCGTCGTCGGCCGCACCGAGGATGCCCGCACAGGCAAGCTTAAACCCGCTCTTTTCGTTGTACCCACAACCGCGCCCGGTATTGCGTACACCCGAATAGAAACGGATCTGATCGCCCCGGAGAAGCAATTCGCCTTGTTCATCGATGAGGTAAGGCTTCCAGGCGAGGCATTGGTCGGCGATGAGGACGCCGGGCTCATGCAGCTGTTCGCGGGCCTCAATCCCGAGCGCATCATGGCGGCAGCGTTCGCGACCGGCATGGCCCGTTACGCGCTCGGGCGGGCGATCGAGTATGCCAAGACCCGCCAGGTGTGGGACGTCCCCATCGGTGGGCACCAGGCCATCTCCCACCCGCTCGCGATCGCGCACATCAATGTCGAGCTGGTCCGCCTCATGACGCAGAAGGCGGCCCACCTCTACGACCACGGGGAGGACTACGAAGCGGGCGAGGCCGCCAACATGGCCAAATACGCGGCGGGCGAAGCGGCAGTGGCCGCGATCGACGCGGCCATCCAAACCCACGGCGGCAACGGACTGTCCACTGAGTACGGTCTGGCCGCCATGCTCGCCGCGGCCCGGCTGATCCGGATCGCGCCCGTCAGCCGCGAGATGATCCTCAACTTCGTGGCGCAGAACACGCTCGGCCTGCCGAGGTCGTATTGATTCGCCGACCTCAACAGGACCGCAGCCGCGCGACCCGCCGCCGCCTGCTCGCCGCCGCCATCGAGTGTCTGGCCGAGTTGGGCTGGTCGGGCACCACGGTGGTGGTCGTGGCCGAGCGGGCCGGCGTGTCCCGCGGTGCGGCTCAGCACCACTTCCCGACCCGCGAGTCCCTGGTCGCCGGGGCCATCGAGGAGATGAGCGGGCTGCGTGCCGCCGGCATCGACACGTCGACCCCGCAGGCCGACGGGAAGCGGCGCACCCACGACGTACTGGATATGTTATTCAGTCTCTACAGTGGACCGGTCTTCCGAGCCGCGCTGCAACTGTGGATCGCGGCCGCCGCCGACGAGGCGCTCCGCGCGCAGATCGCCCCGCTTGAGGCCCAGCTCGGCCGGCAGGCCCACCGGCTGGCCGTCGACCTGCTGCGGGTGGACGAGAGCGAGCCGGGCGTGCGCGAGACGGTCCAGGCCACTTTGGACCTGGTCCGCGGGCTCGGCCTGGCCGATCTGCTCACCGACGACGCCAAGCGCCGGGCCCGCGTCCTCAGGCAATGGGCCAAGACCCTGGATCTGATCCTGCCCGGGGGCGACTAGAGGTGCTGCGCCCATGCCGGCCCGGAGGGTGGCGGCGTGCTCGGCTGGGGTTGGACGTCGAAGCCGTTCGCCGGCTGGCGTTGGCCGAGCAGGTCATCGCCGATCTGCTGCGCGGGCGCGTAACCGCTGGATGCAGCAGTTCGTCGCCCGGCTCACGTTCTGGGGGGCGCACTGATGCAGTAGTGTCCACGCGGAGGTGTTTGTCTGCTGGTGCCGGCCGCGGCCTTCAAAGCCGTACGGGCGCGTGACGAACGCGCCGGCGGGTTCGATTCCCGTCCACCTCCGCTCGGCCACGCTGCTCATTGCCCTTCGGGCAACTTCGCCGCGGGCCGCGACGCCAGCCGCGGGGCCGAGCCCCGCGCACCCCACGTTGCCGTGTCCGCGTCCGTAGGTTCGAATGAACGGCATGCATGTCATAGCAACGGCAGGTCACGTGGACCACGGCAAGTCGGCGTTGCTCAAGGCGTTGACCGGGATGGAGCCGGATCGCTGGGAGGAGGAGCGCCGCCGCGGGCTGACCATCGACCTGGGCTTCGTGTGGACCGGCGACCTGGCGTTCGTGGACGTGCCGGGCCACGAACGCTTTGTGGGCAACATGCTGGCCGGGGTGGGCTCCGTGCCGGCCGTGCTGTTCGTGGTCGCCGCGGACGAGGGTTGGATGCCACAGTCGGCGGAGCATCTGACCGCGCTCGACGCGCTCGGCGTGCGGCACGGCCTGCTGGCCATCACCAAGACCGATCTCATGGAGCCCGAACTGGCCGCCGAGGAGGCCCTGGCCCAGATCCGCGCCACGAGCCTGGGCGACATTCCGGTCATCCCGGTCAGCGCCCGCACGGGCGACGGGATCCCACGCCTGCGCGAGGCCTTCGACGACCTGACCAAGAACCTGCCGCCCGCCGACCCCAACGCGCCCGTCCGGCTGTGGATCGACCGTGGCTTCACCATCCACGGCGCGGGCCTCGTCGTCACCGGCACACTGCAGGCGGGCACCATCCGCGCCGGTGACCCGCTCGAACTCGCCCGCACACAGAAGCACTACACCGTGCGCGAGATCCAATCCTTGAGCCACAAGGTGAACGAGGCCAGCGGGGTCGCCCGGGTCGCGCTCAACCTCCGGGGTGCGCATCGCGGCGACATCCGGCGCGGTGACGCCCTGATGACCCCCGGCACATACAAGACCAGCACGCTTATCGACGTCCGCACCAGCGTTTCCGGCCCGGCCGAACTTCTCGTCCACATCGGATCGGCCACAGTGGACGGTCGCTTGCGGACACTCGGGGCGGACACCGCGCGGCTGACCCTCGGCGAGGCCCTGCCGCTGCGCCTGGGGGACCGGCTCGTGCTGCGGCATGACCGCGGCGTGACCGGGGGAGCGGTCATCCTGGACATCGACCCGGAGCCGCTGCGCCGAAAGGGTGCGGCCAAGCGGCGTTCCCTTGATTTATCGCAGTACGCCGACGAGCCCGACCCGTGGGCCGAGTTGACCCGGCGTGGCATCGTGCGCGCCGACACGCTGCGCGTCATGGGCATCGACCCGCCCACCGCGCCGCTCGCCGCCGACTGGCTGGTCGCACCGGAGCTGGCCGAATCGCTGCGCGCCCGCCTCGCCGCGCTCACCGAAGGCACGCTCACCGGAGGCCACCCGATCGCGGTCGAGCACGCGCGCAAAAACCTCGCACTGCCCGACGCCCGGCTCGTGGCCCCGCTTCTCCCGCCCGGCCGCGCCATCCGCGACGGCATGATCGTGCGCGCCGGTGCGCCCGACGCGCTCGCTCCCGCCCTGCGCCAGCGCATTGAGCACCTCGAAAAATCGCACGCCGGCTTCGTACCACTTGATGAAACGGGTTTAAATCCGGCCGATCTGGCCGCGGCTATCCGAAGTGGACGGTTGGTGCGCCTCGCTCCCGACGTGGTGCTGCTGGCCACCACCGTGGAGCACGCCCTGAGCGTCCTGCGAAACCTCCCACAGCCGTTCACGGTCAGCCAAGCCCGCGAGGCGCTGAACTCCACCCGCAAAATCATGGTCCCTTTGCTGGAACACCTGGCACGCAACGGAAAGACCCGCCGGGATGCCGACGGCAACCATCGCCTGTTGTGAACGTGTAGATGGCCGGGGCCGCCCGGAGCCCCGGCCATCTATCTCCACCGCTACATCAGGTTTGCCGCATACCAGGTGAGGAAGCCGATTTGCGCGTCGCCCCACGGCCGGATCGCCGGTGCGTACCAGACCGTGTTGGAGCCCCAGATCCAGCCGAAGGCCGTGCTGCACGGGGTGTTGAGGATGCCGGCCGTGACCGTGCCCCGGGCCCGCGCGCCCCACTTGAACCACGACAGGTTGATCGCCCACGAGAACACCGGGCCACCGCTGTCGCCGGGCGCGGCGATGCAGTTGTTCGGGTTCGTGTTGAACGGAACCTTCTCGGCCCTGATCATCGGTGACATGCCCAGCACGCTGGTGTTGACCGCGACGACCCGCGCGTTGCAGCGCTCGCCGCTGGTCGCGCCGCTGGTGCAGATCCAGTTGCCGACATAGTCGGACGTGGCCCCGACCACCGGGGTGCTCGACATGCTCGCCCACCCGCCGGTGTAGATGCGCCCGGCGAACGTGCGGTTCGGCGGCCGGTTAATCAGCAGGTGATCACGCGGGTTGATGTCGGCGACGACACTCGTGGTGGGCTGGGTGGCGTTGCCGATGCGAACCACGTTGCTGACGTTGGCGCAGTGCGCGGCCGAGACCATCCGCGGCTGCCCACCGGCGATCACGCTGAACCCGGTCGAGCACTGCCCTCCCGTGCTCAGGTTGGTCCAGCGGGCCCCGCCCCAGTACGGCGAGATGTCGTTCTGCCGGTTCCACAGCAGCTCGGGCCGCTGTTCGAGGTTGACCGTCAGCGGGAGCCTGGCCTCGCCACGGACGGCCTCGGCGTCGGCGTCATTGCTGACCGTCACGGTGACGCCGGAGCCGTCCACATTGGGCGCTGCCTCGCCCACCCGCTTGTCGGCGCCGAGCCGGAGCACCTCCTCGTTCAGCTCGACCTGGCTGTACCGGGCGCCGGCGAAGCTCACCGGGACGCCCGCGCGGGCAGCGCGCTCCTTGACTTCGGCCGGTACCTCACCCTTCCAATAGACAAGCAGCTCGCGGTTTTCCGGCGCGGCGACCAGACCGCTGTATCCCTCGGATCGCTCGGATAAGATGTGGTCGGCCGCGTTGTTGAGCCGGTCCTGCAGCTCGGAGAGCTCCTCCCACGACCGGAAGCCGGCCGGAGGGGCCTCGACCGGCGCGGAATCAGTGTCCTTTTTGGCCTCTTCTGCGGCCGTTGCCGGGACGGCCAACAGCCCGGCGAAGATGATGGCGACGCCCAAGGTGATCTGGACGTGGCGAAGGTGTCTACGATTCATGCCGCTCATCGTCGGAAAACCGACGCCCGTATCCGGCGGATCCTGAACCGCATTGAACGCGAATGCGCACCCTGGAAAAATGACGAGCGCTGATGCCTCGATGGGAGTGGGATGGCCAAGGGCGAGACCCTGCCGGATCTGGCGCGGATGCTGCGCCAGCTGAGGCGGCGCGATGCCCGGCGCCGGGGTGGTGCGGAGCACAGCTATCGCGCCCTGGCCGCCAAGACCGGCTGGTCGGCCGGGATCATCGCGCACTATTTCACCGGCAAGACGCTGCCTCCGACCGATCGGTTCGACATCCTGGTTCGCCTGCTGGGCGCGACACCGGCCGAGCAGGGCCGGCTCGCGACCATCCGCGACCGCATCGACGAGGATCGACGCCAGCCGGCGCTGCCGGGCGCGCACGTGGTGCGCCTGCTCGGCCCGATCGAGGTGGTCGGGCCCAATGGGCCGGCGAGCCTGGTTGGCCCGCGGCAGCGCACGCTGATCGGACTGCTCGGGCTGCGCGCGGGCAACCTGGTCTCGCATCTGAAGCTGGCCGAGGGGCTGTGGGGCGAAGCGACTCCGCGCACAGCCATGCGCTCGCTCTATTCCCACATCGCGCGGATCAGGCAGGCCCTCGACGACTGCGGCCTGCCCGGCATCCTGATCACCCGCGACTCCGGCTATGTGCTCAACCTGCGACCGGCCGAAGTGGACACCATGAGCTTCGAGGAGCGCGTCGGGCAGGGCCGCGAGGCGCTCGCCCGGGGCGCGGCGACCGAGGCGGTGACCCATCTGCTCGACGGCCTGGCGCTGTGGCGCGGCCCGGCCTTCGAGGACGGCGAGCCCGCGGGCTGGGCCGAGGTCGAGGTGGAACGCCTGGCGCAGGCCCGGATGAGCGCGCTTGAGGACCTGTGGGACGCGCGGCTTCGCCTTGGCGAGCACGCGGCCGCCGTCGACGAGATCGAGCGCCTGCTGGCCACCGATCCCGCCCGCGAGCGCCTGGTCAGCCTGCTCATGCTGGCGCTGTGCCGGTCGGGGCGGCACGCCAGCGCGATCGAGGCATACCAGCGGTTGCGCGTGCATCTGGCCGACCAGCTTGGGGTGGATCCGAGCCCGCAGTTGCAGCGCATGCATGTGGCCGTGCTGCGGCGCGACCCGTCGCTGGACCTCGACGGCCCGGCCACCGCCGCCGCGCCCCTGCCGAAACCGGCGCAGCTGCCGCCGCGTACCGGCCACTTCACCGGCCGCGCGGCCGAGAAGTCCACATTGGACTCCGCGGAGGGCATCGTGGTCATCTCCGGCGCGGGCGGCATGGGCAAGACCGCCCTCGCCGTGCACTGGGCGCACGACAACCTCGACCGCTTCCCCGACGGCCAGCTGTTCCTCGACCTGCGCGGGCACGACCCGGCCACATCCATGCCGACCGGTGAGGCGCTCACCCATCTGCTGCGCGGGCTGGGCATGACCGGAGACATCGGACTGTATCGCTCGGCGATGCGCGAGCGGCGCATGCTCATCCTGCTCGACAACGCCGGCACGGCCGAACAGGTCGCCCCGCTCGTGCCGCCCGACTCGGCGAGCCTGCTCATCGTCACCAGCCGGCATCAGCTGGCGGGCCTCGCGCTCGACCACGCCGTGACCGCGATCCATCTCGACACGCTCACCCACCAGGACGCGTCCACGCTCCTGCAGCGGGTGCTCGGCCGCGATCGCGTGGCGCGCGAGCAGGAGTCGGCCGATCAGCTGGTCGACCTGTGCGGGCGGATGCCGCTCGCGCTGCGCATCGCCGCCGCGAAGCTGGTCGCCCGCCGGCTGCGGCCGCTGTCGGAGCTGGTCACCGAGCTCACCGGCGAGGACCGGCTCGGTGCGCTGACCGTGCCCGGGGAGTCGCGCGGTGTGCGCACGGTCTTCGCGACCGCCTACCAGTCGCTGAGCCGCCTGGCCGCGACGCTCTTTCGCCGCCTGGGCAACCAGCCGGGCCCGACGTTCAGCGCGCATCTGGCGGCGGCACTGGCCGACGGCCCGGTGCACGAGGCGCTCGACGAGCTGGCCGCGGCCCACCTGGTATCCGAAGTGGACGGTGGGCGGTACCGCTTTCACGATCTGATCCGGCTCTACGCCGTGGAGTGCTCGACGCCGGATGAGCGTGGCGATTCTTCGATTCTCATCTGGTACCTGGCAATGGCCGAGATAATCAACCACATCCTGGAGCCGGCCCGGGACAGGGTCAAGGTGTCCTGGGAGAGCCCACCCCCCGACATGCCGTTCCTGGCGACCGCCGAGCACGTCTTGTCGTTTCTGGACGGTGAGCGGCCCAACCTGCTCCCGGTCGCCCGCGCCGCCGCCCGGCACGGCCACCCGCAGGTCACCTGGCAGCTGGCCTACCTGCTGGCCGGCTACTACACGCACCGCGGCTACTGGGCCGACTACACCGAGATCTGCCGCGAGGGCCTCGCGGCGGCCCTGCGCCTCGACGATCCGGCCGCCGAACGCCTGATGCGCAGCGGGCTGGGCGTGGCGCACAATGTCATGCGGCGGCACGAGGACGCACTGGAGCAGCTGACCCAGGCGCTCGACCTGATGAAGGCCGCCGGCGACCAGCGCGGGCAGGGCATGGCGCTCAACAACATCGCCCACGCGTACGTCCAACTCGGCCGGCACGGCGACGCCATCGCGGCGCTACAGCAGGCGCTCGACCTGCACCTGGCCGACAACCACCTGCCGGGGGTGGCGTTGGCGTTCAACAACATCGCCGACACCTACAACCAGATGGGAGACCCGGCCAAGGCGTTCGCCCCGCTGGAGCGGGCGCTGCGGCTCGCCCGTGACCTGGGCAACGGCCACCTGGAGGGCGCCGTGCTGCAAAACCTCGGCGAGACCTGCCTGGCAACGGGCGATGAGGACGGCGCGTTGGCCCACTTCGCCCACGCGCTGGCGATCCGCAGGCGCAACGGGGAGAAGCGGCGTGAGGCCGAGACGTCCAACGCCATCGGCCTCATCCACCTCTCCCGCGGCGACCACGCCGGTGCGCTCGACCACTTCGGCCGGGCCCTCGCGCTCAGCCGTGAGATCAACGACCGCACGCTGGAGTCGACCACGCTCGCGCACATGTCCGGCCTGGGTTAGGCCCGCTAGTAAACGATCGTGACCTGGCCCGAGCCGGCGATCACCGAGCCGGCCGTGTAACCGGAGACGTACACGTGGAAGTAGTGGCCGCTGGTGTGCGTGAACGCGTTCGGCAGCAGTTTCACCTCCACGAAGACGACCAGCGCACCGGCCGGGATGTGCACGGTCGTGTGCACGGGTTCGTAATCCACGCCGCCCAGGAGGGTCCCGTCGGCGGTGTCGAGGTGCGCCGACTGGGTCGTGGCGTTGGCCTCGTTCAGCACGAGCGGCACCTGGATGATGTGCCCCGGTTCGAACGTCTTCACGCCCGCGTCCATCGGCGCGAGCACACCCGGCGGCAGGGCGCAGACGGGCTTGTCGCCCTTGCGGGTCACCAGGCAGGTGCGGCTGTCAACGGTGGCAAGGCGGGACTGGACGTCGTCGTCGAAGATCCGGCCCTGCCCCGGGCCGGACGCGACGCGCACGTCGCGGCTGGGGAACACGAGCGCCACCCGGAAGTCCTCGAACGGCCCTTCGATCAGGTTGTCACCGATGATCGTCGCCGTGATCCGGCGGGCCGTCGTGTCGCCCGCGGCCCACGTCAACCGGCCGTTGTCGAGCATGAAGTCCAGCTGGCGCTTGGCCGTGCCGTCGGTGACCACATAGGACACTTCACCGGCGGCGGCGCAACCACCGGTGTACACGACGAAGGTCAGGCCCCTACCCGCTTCGGAGACGGTCACCTGCGGATCGATCGCGACCGAGCGCTGGCACGTGCCTGCGGCGACACCGGGCGGGCCGCCGCCCACGGCCACGGCCATGGCGGCGGCCAAGCCGGCCACACCCGCGACGACCGCGCGCAGCATCTTTATATTCAAAGTCATGCGCGCATCATCGGGCATGAATGTTGTGGTGAGCTTGTGAGAACTCTGTCGCAAACATGTCACATGGCCTGCGCGCCTCACTGAGCGCCTAGTTGCGCGCCTCGCTGAGCGCCTCACTGCGCGCCTAGTTGCGCGCCTCGCTGTGCGCCTCACTGAGCGCTGAAGATGATCGCGGCGCGCAGCGCGATGATGCCGGCCAGAACCAGCGTAGTCGGCAGAGTCGAGGCCGCGTGGACCGCGCGCACGGCGACCGTCCCGTCGGGGCTGATGCTCGCCCGCGTGCTGCCGGAAAGGAGCCCGCTGAACAGGCCGATCAGCGCCGCCGCCCAGAGCGCGAACCACGGCGGCCCGAAGGCCCGCTCCAGCGCGCCGGTCGGGAACAGCGTGACCACGAACGCCACGATCAATGCGAGTTCGAGGATCTGGAACCAGCGCTCGCCCAACGCCAGCGCACCCACGCTTGGCGAGGCCTCGCGGCGGAACCGGACGAGCCAGCCCATCAGCGCGGCCGAGCCGGACAGCCCGGAGGCGAGAAACAGCCCGCCCAGCGTCCACGTGTCGCTCCACACCGGCTGGTTGGACACCGACAGCAGCACGCCGGTGTAACCCGCGACGAACAGCCCGAGCGGTGCGCCCGCGAAGGACACGAGCTTGCCGAGGCGCGGGAAGAAGCGCCGCTCGCGGTCGAGGGTCCAAGCCTCGACGAACGACCACGTCGCGAAGGCGCCGAAGATGGTGAGCGCCCAGGCGCCGACCGACATGGGCGACCAGTACTTGAAGTTCAGACCCAGGTTGCCCGGTGTCGTGTTGACCAGCATGTGCCAGAAGCGCAGCGGCTGGCCCAGGTCCAGCGTGAGCAGCACGGGACAGGGGAGCAGCGCCACGAACGAGACGTAGTAGCCGATGCGGGCGGCCGGCTCGTCCTCGGGCTTGCCGAACAGGCGCAGCATCGAGGCGAGGAGGTAGGACCCGCCCGTCAGCCCGGCGAAGAAGAAATAGCCGAGGATGTACCAGGTCCAGTCCGGGTCGCGCACGAAGTGCTGCGCGTCGTCAAGAGTCATCATCGCGCGCCCTTCTTCTGCGCAGCGCGATCAACCCGCCCAGCACCGCGAGCGCGGCCGTGGCGAGCGTGGTCAGATAGCCGCGCTTGTTGTGGCGACTGGGGAGCACGGCGTTGGCCGCGTCGGGCAGCCGGTATTTCTCGGGCTCGTCCATCAGCAGGAAGAAGGCGTTGAGCCCGCCGTAGACCGAATCGTCGTGCCCATACAGCTGGGCTTGCGGCACGCCCTGCGCGTGCAGTGTGTCCAGCCGCCGGCTCGCGCGCTCCCGCAGCTCGTCGAGCGGTCCGAATTGAATGGACTGGGTGGGGCACGCTTTGGCGCACGCTGGTTCCATCCCGCCCTGCAGCCGGTCGTAACACAGCGTGCACTTCTGCGCGACCCTGCTGTGCTCGTCCTGCTCGATGACCCCGTAGGGGCACGCGGAAATGCAGTTGCGGCAACCGTTGCACACGTCCGGTTGGATGAACACGCTGTCGAACTCGGTGCGGATGATGGCGTTGGTCGGGCACACCTCCATGCAGCTGGCGTGCTGGCAGTGCTTGCACACGTCCGACATCATCAGCCACGCCTTGCCCTGCCCGGTGACTGCCGGATTATCCGGGACGTTGTCGTGGAACTGGACGGCGCGCCAATTTTGCGCATCGAGGCGGCCGGTGTTGTCGTATCCGTCGCCGAACGCCGGCGGGTTGCCCTCCAACAGGTTCCAGCTCTTGCACGCGACCTCGCACGCCTTGCATCCAATGCAGACACTCGTGTCGGTGAAGAATCCGTAGGCCGTTCCGGGAGTGATCTCCATGTCAAACCCCCATCAGGTTGGGCGTAATCTTGGTCAGCCCTTGTTCGGCGGCGTAAAGGTCCAGCGGCAGTGCCGCCAGCTCGTCCACCTCCGGCACGGCCTGGCGGTCCCGGCCCAGATCCACCTCGATGAGATAGCGCGAGCACGGCCGGCATGCCTCGATGGTCATGTGCGCGAACACGTCCCGGTCGGCGTAGGAGGTCGTCTTCTCGCCGCACACCGGGCATGCGCTCGCAGAAAACGCCCACGTGCGTTTGCACCACGCGCACATGAGCCGGCGACGGCCCGCCACGAGCGGCTCATCGGGCGCGGCCCGGAAACTGAGCAGTGGCACGCACTCGTGCTCGCCGCCTGGCCACGTCGCTCGTTCGAGGAAGCGCGCGACCGGCTCGGGCGGGTCGGGTCGGCGCACGGCCTCCCGCAGATAGGCCGGCCCTGCCTCGTCCACGGCGGCCACGACGTCCCCCGGCGAGTCAAGCAGCGCAACGTAGAACGTCATCACCGGCGCCGCGAACGGATACCGCTCGCGGAGTTGCAGTGCGCGCCTACGTTTCACAGCTTCTCTATATTCACGAGGAATGCCTTGAACTCGGGCGTGCGCGAGCTGGCGTCGCCGACGAATGGCGTGAGGGCGTTGGCCAGCCAGTGTTGCCCGGTGTTGATGCCCACGAAACCCCAGTGGATCGGGATGCCGATCTGGTACACCTTCTTGCCGTCGATGGTCAGCGGGCCGAGGCGCGACGTGACGACCGCGCGCACCTCCAGCTTGCCGCGCTTGGAAGACACCCGCACGGCGTCGCCGGTCGCGATGCCCTTCTCGCGTGCCAGCTCCGCCGGCACCTCCACGAACGCCTCAGGCTGCAGCGCGACCAGCTGGTCCACGTGCTGGGTCACGTAGTGCTCGTGCTCGGTGAGCCGGTATGACGTTGCCACGTAGGGGAACTCGCGCCGCGATCCGAACCGGTCGGGTAGATAGATGTGCGCCACGGGAGTGGCGGATTGGTGGGGGTGCAACGGGTTGTCGACCGGCGACTCCACCGGCTCGTAGTGCTCCGGGAACGGCCCGTCGGCGACGCCGTTGCTGAACAGCCGGCCCATGCCCTCGCTCGTCATGATGAACGGCAGCGGTGACGCCTGGTCAGCGGGGTTGGCGGTGGCCGGGTAGTCGGGCACGTCACCGGTCCACTTCGCACCGTCCCACGCGATGCCGGGACGCGTTGGGTCCCAAGGCTTTCCGGCCGGGTCGGCCGACGCGCGGTTGTAGAGCACGCGCCGGTTGAGCGGCCACGACCACGCCCAGTTGGGGTAGAATCCCATGCCGGTCGGGTCGTTGCGCGCCGGGTCCTGGATGCCGTCGCGGCGCTTGGCCAGGTTGCCGCTCTCCGGATAGTGCCCGCAATAGATCCAGTCTCCGGACGTCGTGGTCCCGTCGTCCTTCAGCGCCGCGAACGTTGCAAGCCTTTGGCCCGTACCGAGATCCCGCCCGTTGATCTCCTGCGCTATCTCGTCGAGCTCGGGACGACGCGGGTCGCGGTAGGGCATGGTGAGCTGGAGAACCGGCGACGGGTATGTCCCGCCGTCGCGCTCGTAGAGCGTGCGCACCCGCATGAAGGCCTCGGCGAGCATCCAGTGGTCGTGCCGCGCCTCGCCCTCGGGCGGAAGCACCTGCTCCTTCCACTGCACCCACCGGCCGCTGTTGGTGAATGAGCCGTCTTTTTCGATCCAGTGCGTCGCCGGGAGCAGGAGCACCTCGGTCTGCACATTGGACGGTTCGATGCCGGGTGCCCGCCAGAACTCGGAACTCGTTGTGGCGTAGGAATCCATGACGCACAGCCACTTGAGATTGGACAGTGCCTGCAGCACCTGGTTGGAATCGGGCCCGATGCTGGTGGCCGTCATGCCCGACAGCATGAGGCCTTCCATCCGGCCGCGCAGTGCGGCGTCGAAAATGGACAGCCATGACGCGTCGGCGGCGGGCTTGGGCAGGTGGTGAAACGCGAAGTCGTTGTCGGCGCGGGCGCTTTCGCCGTACCAGGTCTTAAGTAGAGAGACCAGGAACTTGCGATAGTTTTCGCCGAAGAAGTTCAACGAGTTGGGCCGCAATTTCTTCGAGGCGCTGCGCGCGAGATAGTCGTCGATGTTTTGCTGGCCGGGGGCCGGGATGCGCAGATATCCGGGCAGGATGTCCCACGAGATGGCATGGTCGGTGTTGCCTTGGATGTTGGCGTGACCGCGCTCGGCGTTCATGCCGCCGCCGGGCCGGCCCATGTTGCCCAGCAACAGTTGCAGCAGCGCGCCGGAGCGGATCAGCTGGACCCCGGTGGTGTGATGGGTGAGACCGACCGCATAGACGATCGTCATCACCTTGTCGGGCTTGCCCGTCTCGCCGACGAGCTTGGCGACCTCTTCGAAGTCGGTGCGGGGAATGCCGGTGATGCGTTCCACCATCTCCGGTGTGTACCGGTTGTAGTGCGCGCGCATCAGGTTGAGCACCGATCGCGGGTGGTCGATGTCGAGCACCACGAATCCGTCCGGCCCGGTTTCATAGGCCCACTCCGCCGCGTTGTAGGTCTTGCGTTGCGGATCGAACCCGTTGAACATGCCCTCGTCGAACGAATAGCCCTCGGCGACGACGAACGCCGCGTTGGTGGCCATGCGCACATATTCGTCGTGGTAGAGGTTGTTTCGCAGCACGTGGTTGATGAGCCCGCCGAAGTAGGCGACGTCCGTGCCCGTGCGAATCCGCAGATATTTGTCGGCAACGGCCGACGTGCGGGTGAACCGCGGATCGGCGTGGATCATTTTCGCGCCGCGGTCGAGCTTGGCGCGCATCATCCACTGGAAGCCGACCGGGTGCGCCTCCGCGGGGTTGGCCCCGTTGATCAGGATGAGATCGGCATGCCTGATGTCACGCCAGTGGTTGGTCATGGCCCCGCGGCCGAATGTGGCGGCCAGACTGACCACCGTGGGGCCGTGTCAAACGCGGGCCTGTTGCTCCAGATAGATGAGACCGAGGCCGCGCATCAGCTTCGTGGCGAGATATCCCTCCTCGCTGCTGAACGCCGCGCCACCCGCGAAAGCTATTCCCTCGCAACGGTTTACGACGTTGCCGTTGCCGTCGGTGGTGACGAACGTGCGGTCGCGCGAGGCCTTGATGTTGCTCGCGAGCTTGTCGAGCGCGAAGTCCCAGGAAACCTTGGCCCATTCGGTGGCGCCGGGCGCCCGGTACATCGGGCTCTCGACGCGACGGCGGGAGATCGCCAGCTGCAGCGCGGACGCGCCCTTGGGGCACAGCCGCCCCTCGTTGACCGGGCTGTCCGGGTCGCCCTCGATTTGCAGCAATTCGACGTGGCCGTCCGAGGCCTTTTTGGTGTACGCGAGGAGCGCACACCCGACCGCGCAGTAAGGACAGATCGTGCGGGAGACGGTCGCCCCCTCAATCCGCAAGCGCTGCTTGACCTTCGTCGCCTCGGCGAGGTCGAATCCGAGCGGTGTGACGCCCACCGCGCCGAGCTGGAGGAAGTGCCGGCGGCTGACATCCATAAACATGATGCTATGCCCGAATTGGCGAGTGTCAACCCGAGCGGGGTCTGTAGGCTGGCCTGCGTGCTGCTCACGTTTCGCCTGGCCGAACCATCGGACGCGCCCGCACTCGTCGCACTGCGCGACTCGGCGGCGCGCTGGATGGCGGCCGAAGGCATCGACCAATGGCGGGTGGGGGAGATGACCGAGGAACACTTCCGCAAGCGCGTGGCCGAGGACGAGGTGTGGGTGGCGGAGACGGATGGGCGCATCGTTGGCGCCTTTGAGCTTTGGTGGAGCGATGAGCGCGCGTGGGGGCCGCAGCCGCCGATCGCCGGATATGTGCATCGGCTCATGACCGACCGGGAGGCCGCGCCGCGCGGGACGGGGCGGGCGATGCTGGCCACGGCCGAGGAGCGGATCGTGGCGGCAGGGCGGCGCCTGGCCCGGCTCGACTGTGCGGCACACAATGCCGGGCTGCGCCGTTACTACGCCGGAGCCGGATATCGCGAGGTCGGCGAGCAGGCACAGACGCTTGGGTCACGCTATCCGGTGACGCTGTTGGAGAAGGAGCTGACGGCATGAGGGTGGGCGTGGTCCTGGAGCGCAATCCGGTCGACCTCATCGCGTGGCTCAACGACGCGGCCTCGTACGACGCGGCCGGAGCGGATGCCCTGTGGGTCGACTTGGACCGAAAGTCCACTGTCGACATTGCCGCGCTCGCCGGGGCACTCGCGGCCATCACCTCTCGGGCGTTGCTCGTCACCGGGCCTGTGCCGCAGGCGTCCGCCGACACGGTCCGCAGGCTGAGCGGCGACCGCCACCGGATCATCGCCGACGAGGCGGACCGCTGGGTCACCGTCTCGCTGCCGTCAGACCGTGCCGCCTGGCAGGCCCGGCTCGGCGACGCGGCCCGGCAGGGGACGCACGGCATGCTCGTGCCCGCTGATCCGCGCCTGCTTGACCTGCTCCGCAACCCCGGCGACCCAGGCGAGCGCGGCGACCTCCAGCTCGCGGTCGGCTGAATGGCCGCGTCCTCAGCTCCGGCCGCCGCCGTTGCGCCCTCGACGGCGCACCCACCATCCGCGCCCTCCACGCCCATGCCGCAGGCGCCATCGAAGTCATGGCCTGCGGCGGCATCCGCGCGTCCAACGCCCGCCAAGTCTTAGCCGCCACCGGCGTCGCCCACCTCCACGCCGCCCCGCTGCGGAACGTGAGCGAGCCAACCGCAGGCGGCGACGTCTCCTTCGGCCCGCACCACGAAACCGACCCCGCCGAAGTCGTCGCCCTGTTGGCCGCGGTCAGGGGATCCTGATACCGGAGGCCGAACTGAGGTCGGTCCTAGCGGTGTGCGCGGATCGTTACATCGCCGGCTGGCACCTCGATAGCCTCATAGCCGGTGGGTGGCGGCGGCCTCGGGCCGCTGGGCCTTGGCTTGGTACATGGCCTCGTCGGCGCGGTCGATGAGGGTGGCGGCGGCGTCGGGGTCGAGGTCGGGGCCGAGGCCGAAGGCGATGCCGATGGTCGCTCCAATCACGACAGTGTCGTCGCCGAGGCTGAACGGGCGGGCGAGTTCGTCACGCAGGAGGGCGGCCAGGTGGGAGACTTCGTCCGGGCAGGCCTGCCGGGACAGGATGAGGAACTCATCGCCGCCGAAACGCCCCACCAGGTTGCCGTCGGGCACGCAGGCGAGCATGCGCCGGCTGACATCGACCAGCAGGCGGTCGCCGCCGGTGTGGCCGAGCCGGTCGTTGACCCCCTTGAACCCGTCCAGGTCGCAGAACAGTACGGCGCACGTGCCCGGCCGCCCGAGCTCCTCAGCGAGCCGTGCGGTGAACTCCCGCCGGTTGACCAGGCCGGTCAGCGGGTCGTGCGTGGCCTCGTGGCGCAGGGCGAGTTCGGCTCGGGTGCGTTCGGCCGCCAGCCGCCCGATGCGCAACATGACCAGCGGCACGATGGTCACGCCGCCGGCCACGAGGAACAGCCCGTCGAACGACAGCCCGAGCAGCGAGCGGATCCCGATGACCAGCGGCACGGACGCCAGCGAGGCCCCGAGGAACACCAGCCGGGCGCAGCTGAGCGTGTCGGCGGGCACCCGCGCCGGGTTGGCCAGCTGCGCCGACGACGGGTCGAGCCCGAACAGGCCGACCGAACCGTACGCCGCGAGAAACATCATGGATGCGACGACGCGCCCGGTCTCGCCCGGAAACGCCACCATCGTCACCTTGGCGGCCAGAGCCAACGCGACCGCGGCGAGCAGCAAACGCAGGGCGGGCACGCGCGAACCGGCCGACAGCACGAGCCGCACGAGCGCGCCAAGCACACCGCTGAGGATGAACACCGTGGCGAACACCCAGGCCCGCCGGCCCGCGTCAGCACCCACCAGCTTCGGCGCGAGCAGCATCGCCCACAGCAGCCCGCCCGCCGCCAGCGAGAAGATCGTGGCGTCGATGAGCCCGCCGGTGTCATTGCGGCCGCGCCTGGCCACGATGGTGAGCACCCCGATCAGGAACAGCAGATTGCTGACCGTGTCGAACGCCTGCGCCGGCCCAGGGATCGCGCCTGCCGGCCATCGGAAGAAAACGGTCGCCACGCTGCTTGCCGCCAGCGCGCTCAGCAGGAGCCACCAGGGCCGGCGATCGCCGGTCGCGGCCCGCCGGAGCCCGGCCGTGACCGGTACCAAAGTGATCAAAGTGACGAGCAGGTATTCGACATTTCGCAACAGCGAAGGCAGCAACGGATAGACCGCGATCAGCGCCGCCGACGCGAGCGCATAGGCCGGGGCGGCACGGCCGAGGGGCCGCGCCGCCACGGTCGAGCTCGCAACCGACGCCATTGCCGCTAGCCTATTCCGTCGCTTATCGTTCAGTCGGGCATAAGACTCCACCGATCAGGCAAATCAATCGGTATCCACAGTGCTTTGCGGCCCCGTGAACCAGTGCCGCGCGCTGAGCCGCCACCACAGCCAGGCGCCGCCCAGCACCACCGCCACGGCGACGATCGTGTAGTTGAACGTCCGGGGCGTGATCGGGCTGGCCGGCGGGAGCACGAACAGGACGCCGATGACGCCGACCCACACGATCGCGGCCCAGCCGATCACCGGGCTCCACCGCCCCAGGTTCCACGGGCCGGGCTGGAAGTCGGGCCGCAGCCGGCGCAGGAGCACCGGCGCCACATACGAGATATAGAGGCCAATCACGGCGATAGATGTGGCCGCGTAGTACGCGGTCGAGTTCCAGATCGAGGGCACCACGAGCAGCGTAGAGCATGCCACGCAGAGCCAGATCGAATTCGTCGGGGTACCCGTCCGGGGATTGACCTTCCGCCACCATCGCGAGCCGGGCAGGGCGCCATCCCGGCTGAACGCGAAGGCCATCCGCGAGTTGGCCGTCACCGACGCCATGCCGCAGAAGAACTGGGCCACCACGCACACGAACAGCAGCCAGATGCCGAGCTGCTCACCGGCCGCGTCGATGAAGATCTGCGCGGGCGGCAGGCCCAGCGCGGTGGTCCGTGCGGCCTCATAGTCCTGAATGGACCATGTGATCGCCGTGAGCAGGAAGAACCCGGCGATGACCGAAACCACCACCGACATGACGATCCCGCGTGGCGCCGCCCGTGCCGCGTCGTGCGTCTCCTCGGCGACGTGCGCGCTCGCGTCGTACCCCGTGTAGGTATATTGCGCCATCAGCAGTCCAATCAGGACGGCGTAGACGGCCGCGCCCGCGAACGTGAAGCCGGTCGCGTTGTGCACCTCGAAGAACACCTCTGACAGCGGCTTGTGCCGGTCGGGCACGATCGCGAGCACCCCGACGATGAACGCGACCCCGAGCAGATGCCACCACGCGCTGATGTCGGACAGGATGCGCACCAGGTTGACGCCGAACGTGTTCAGCAACCCGTGCAGCACGATGATCACGAGGAACACCAGAAACGTGCGCTCCGGCGTCACCTCCGGCCCGAAGTTGAAGCTGATGAACGCCATCGTCGTGATCGCGGCGCCGAAGTCGATGGCGGCGGTGACGGCGATCTCGCCCAGGAAGTTGAACCAGCCGACAAACCACGCCCACGCCGCCTTGTTGCGCCTCGCGAGCGCGTGCGACCACCAATACAGCGCGCCGGCGGTGGGATAGACCGAGCACACCTCGGCCATCGCGAGCGCGACAAGGGTCACCATCCCGCCGACGAACAGCCAGCCCAGCGTGATGGCCATGGGACCACCCGCGGCCATGGCGATCGAGTACGACGTGATCGCGCCGGCCAGGATCGAGATGATCGAGAAGGAGATCGCGAAGTTGGAGAAGCCCGAAAGCTTGCGCCTCAGTTCCTGCTTGTATCCGAGTTCCGCCAATCGTTGCTCATCACTCACGAGGTGTCCTCCCGATTGACCATGCAGTTGGTGTCACGACACGCCGTCGAGAATGGACCTAGGTTCGTGATCGACGGATGTGTATCTTGGTCAGGGTAACAGCCACGAGGATGATCGCGCCGTGTGCGGCGGGAAGCCATTGCGCGCCAAGGCCTGCAGCGTTCAGCACGCCGTTGAGTAGCGCGATCACCAGCACACCGCACAGCGCGCCGAACAAGGTGCCCTGGCCGCCGCTCAGACTCACACCCCCGATCATCGCCGCGGCGAGGACCATGAAGATGAGGCTCGGGCCGGGTGGCGCCTTGTCGACCGAGCCCAGGAGGCCCGCCAGCGAGGCGATGACACCACCCGCCACGAAGATGATCCACAAGACCGGCTTGGTCTGCACGCCCGCCGCCCGTGCGGCGTCGAGGTTGCCGCCGATGGCGTAGATCGCACGGCCGTATCGGAAAAACTGGAGAAAGACCATGGCCGCGGCGAACAGCAGCGCACAGATCCAGATCGATGCGGGCAGCCCGAGCCAGCGCGCCCGGCCCAGATAGGCGACCGAGGCGGGGACCGAAGACGACCCTTCGCCGAAAGCAAGCCCGGCGTGCAGTCCGCCCAGCACGACCAGCATGCCCAGTGTCACGGCGAACGCCGGCAGCCGGAATTGCAGGATCATCAGGCCGTTGGCCCCGCCGACCACGGCCCCAATGAGCAGCACAAGCGGGATCGCGAGCCACACCGGCAGCCCGACGCCGAGTCCGCCCGCCGCCACCGGCAGCACGAGCCCGATCGCGAGCGCGGGCGCCAGCCCGGCCGTGGACTCCAGTGACAGGTCGATCCGCCCTCCGATCAGGATGACCGCCTCGGCCAGCACGAGCAGGGCGAGCTCGCTGTGCCGGTGAAGCAGATCGATCAAGCCCGATAAAAATCCGGTGTCGAGCAAAACGCCCGCACCCAGCAGCACGCCTATCACCGGGAGCAGCACCAGGTCGCGAAGTCTCACGGGCTCACACCTTCTATCGCCGACACGACGCCGGATTCGGTCCAGCCCTTCGGGGCTTCGAGCGCGACCCGGCCGTGGAACAACACCAGCACCCGGTCACAGATCCGCAGATCGTCGAGATCGCCGGACACGAGCAGCACGGCCACCCCGTTGCTCGCCGCCACCTTGAGCGAATTCAGCAGCGAAGCCTTGGCCCGCATGTCGACCCCGGCGGTCGGATTGACCGCCACGAGCGCTTGCGGTTCAGTGGCCAGCGCACGGGCGAGCACGACCTTTTGCCCCTCCCCGGCCGGGAGCCGGCCGACCGGCTGCCGCGGCCCGCGGGCCTGGATGCCGAAGTCGGCGATCGCCTTGCTTCCCGCCTCGCGCACGAGTTTGGGGGAGAGGACACCGCGCCGCGTCAGCCGCCCGGCGATCGGCAGGGTCACGTTTTCGGCGATCGACAGCGCCGGGATGAGCCCGGCGCGCGACGGCATGTAGCCGACGTCCACCGGCGCTATCGTGCCCGCAGAAGGTGTGCGCACGCCTGCCACGCACTCCGCGAACGCGATTTTGCCACTGCTCGCCGAGCCCGTGACGCCAACGATTTCGCCAACGCCCACGTCGAGATCGATGCCCTCGAAATGGTCCACAAGCGACAGCCCCGCCACGCTGAGCACGACCTCACGTGCAGGCTCCTCCTCCACCTTCTTCTTGCGCCCCTTTGGTTTCGGCTTAGGAGCCTGCGCGGGCCCAGCCTCGATCGCCAACGGTCCGGGCTGTCCCTCCCCGGTGAGCGCGTGCGACAGGTCCCGATGGGACAACCCGTCGACCGCTGCCGACAGCACGCTGCGACCATCGCGCAGCACGGTGACCGCCTGGCAAATGTCATACAGCTCTTGCATCCGGTGCACGACATACAGAAACGTCACGCCGTTGTCCTGCAACGCCCGCATGCTCGCGAACAACCTGTCGATCGCGGCACCGTCGAGCCGTGCCGTCGGCTCGTCGAGGATGACGAAACGCGCGCCGGTCGACACCGCCCGCGCGATCTCCACCAGCTGGCGCTGCTCGACCGTGAGCTCCTTGGCCAAAAGCGAGGGCTTTACCGGTACCCCATAGCCTTCAAGAATGTGGGAAGCCCGCCGCCGCAACGCTTTCCAGTTGATCAGTTGCCCGTCGGTCTGCCGGTTCAGGAAGAGGTTTTCCGCCACGGTGAGCTGCGGGATGAGCAGCGGTCGCTGGTGGACGCACGCGACCTTGCCATGCCACGCCGGGCGGTCGGACAGCGGAGGCGCGGCCTGCCCGTCGAAGCGCACCCGCCCGCTGTCCGGTGTGGTCAGTCCGGCCAGGATGCGCACCAGCGTGGACTTGCCCGCGCCGCTGTGCCCGGCCAGCCCGTGGACCTCGCCGGCCTGGGCCGCGAGGTGCACGCCGGACAGGGCCTGCGTCGGCCCGTACCGTTTCGAGACGCCATGCGCCGATGCCACTACCGCGGACACGGTGAAGAGAATGCGTCCGATCAGGCCATCGGCACAAGGAGGTTCTTCAATCGAATATCCCCTTGATGCCGGGCTGGCCGGAAATAAGCCTCCGCGCTATCGCGCGAGCGCGGGGAGCGGGCACTGCAGGATCGAGCACACGGTGCGCAGCAGCTCCAACTCGCTGACCGACATCTGCCGGTCGTGGCCGATGACCGCGACGCACGCCCGCACCAGCTGCTCCTTGCCCTCCGGGTTGAGCTCGCGCAGGGCGTGCCAGCCGGACTCCAGCTCCAGCACACCGCGCGGCGGCGGCACGTAGGCCGCGGGCTGCTGCCCGGGGAACGCGATCGCGAACCCCTCGGCGTAGGCGGGGCCCGGGTCGGGCCCGCCCGCCTGGGCGAGGACCGCGAGCAGCGAGGCGGCCTCGGCGGCGCTCTTGCGCAGCGGCCGGCGCTCGCTGTGCCAGTGCGGCTTGGGGTGCATGTGCTGGTACAGGTGCTCGTGCAGCATGGCGGACAGGCAATATTCGAACACGCTGATCCGGCCGTCCGCGTGGATCAGGGCATAGATGGCGTTGAGTGCCTCCCGCTGCTCCGGCTCCGTGCGGTGGCGCAGTGCCGAGAATCCCAACTCCGCCAACGGCAATCGCAGCAACGGGTCCAAGGTGGACAGCACCGATGCCTCCTGCGCGCACGCGTCGGCGACGGGCTGCCCGTAGAGCCCGGCCAGATCGGACAGCTGCCGCGACCGCACCTGCGGGTCGGACGACAGCAGCAGCCCCAGGATCAGCGGGATGACGTGGTCGACGCTGCGCGCCCGATCCTGTATGCCCGGCGGGATGCGCCCGAGCAGCGCGGTGGCGTGCTGATAGGAAGCCTCCGTGGGCGAGCCGATGCTCGACACCACATCCTCCGGCAGAGCCTGCACATTGGACGCCTCCGCGAGCCCGAGCGTGCGGTCCTCCTCCAGCCCCATGGGCGGTGTCCGTGCCCACCGCTGCGCCAGCACCTGCAACTGGGCCGGGTCGAACGTCGGGTCGAGCGCCTTGATCCGGTCCGGCAGCGGCGGGTGGGTCGCGAAAAGCTCGCGCAGCTTGCCCGCCGCGAACAGCATGTGCGCGACCTCCTCGTTTTTCGGCGCGGCCAGCGTGGACCCGGCCGGCAGGCCCGCGATCTTCTTCAGCGCTCCCGCCAGGCCCGCCGTCTGCCGCGTGAACTGCACAGCGCTCGCATCGGCGAGGTATTCCCGTTTGCGCGACACCGAAGCCTTGATGATCCGTCCAATCAGGACGCCTATGTAGCCGGCGACGAGCAGCGCGATCCCGATGAGCGGCAGAGGATTGGCGCCGCCCTTGCCGTCCCGCGACCGGGTGAACGCGCCCGCGCGCAGGATCGTCTCGCCCATCACCGCGAGGAACAGGATGCCGAACAGCAGGCCCATCAGCCGGATGTTGAGCCGCATGTCGCCGTTGACGACGTGGCTGAACTCGTGCGCGATGACGCCCTGCAACTCGTCGCGGTTGAGCCGTTCGAGCGCGCCGCGCGTCACGGCGATGGCGGCATCCGATGTGGACCAGCCCGCGGCGAAGGCGTTGATCGATCCTTCGTTTTGAAGAACATATATTTCCGGTACCGGTACCCCGCTCGCGATCGCGATCTCCTCGACCACGTTGCGCAGCCGCCGCAGCTGCGGATCGGTGGTGTCCTCGGGCACGTAGTCGCCGCCCAGCTCGCGAGCCACCCTCCCGCCGCCCCCACGCAGCGTGGCCATGCGATAGAGCGTGGCGACCGCGATGCCGCCGGCCGTCGCGAGCGAGACGACCCCCACGATCCCCCACAGCCGCGCGGGAGACGACGTGCCGAACGCGTTGAGCGCGATCAGCACGGCCAGGTCGACGGTCACGATGATGCCCACGACCGCGATGGCGAACAGCAGCACGAGCCGCACGGACATGCGGCGCAGATCCCGTTGCCGGTCGAAGAAGTTCATCAGAACTGGACCCTGGGCGCCTCGCGCTCCTGCGGGTTGTCCGTCTCGAACAGCGCGGCCGGCGCGAAGTTGAACATGCCGGCGACCACGCTCGACGGGAACGTCTCCCGCTTGTTGTTGTAGTTCATGACGGCATCGTTGTAGGCCTGGCGCGCGAACGCGACCCTGTTTTCGGTGGAGGTCAGCTCCTCCGACAGTTGCATCATGTTCTGGTTGGCCTTGAGGTCGGGGTAGGCCTCGGCCAGCGCGAACAACCTGCCCAGGGTCTGCGTGAGCATGTTTTCGGCACCCGAGAGCTGCTGCATGGCGGCCGGGTCTCCGGGGTTGGCGGCGGCCGCGGTCTGCGCGCTGACGGCCCCGTTGCGCGCCTGGATCACGGCGTCGAGGGTCTCGCGCTCGTGCTTCATGTAGGCCTTGGCCGTCTCGACCAGGTTGGGTATGAGATCGTGCCGCCGCTTGAGCTGCACGTCGATCTGCGCGAAGGCGTTCTTGTAGGTGTTGCGGGCCCGCACCAGTCCGTTGTAGACAGAGACGGCATAGCCAACGATGACCAGCGCGAGCAGCACCAGGCAGCCGATACCCACTAACCATTCCATCCCGCCAGACTAACGGTCATGACCGACAGCCGGGGCGAGGACCGCCGAATTCGCAGGGCGCTGGTGACGGGCGCGGGGCACGGGATCGGCGCCGCGATCGCGCGGGCCCTCGCCGACGACGGGTGCCCGGTGGCGGTCCATTATCGACGGACCGGTCCGCCTTCGGGTTTTGACGTGGCCGCGCAGGGCGATCTCGCCGAGCCGGGGTGGTCGACCGGGTGGTGCGCGGGTGCGGTCTCGGCCTTGGCGGCTGGACATCGTGGTGCAACGCGGATCATCTGGTCGGGCGGGTGCCGGTGGCCGGCATGTCCGATGAGCACTACCAGCAGGTGATGGACGTCAACTCGGGCACCACCCTCCGCTAATTTGACTGGAATCAATCCAGACTGTGAATTGGAACCATTCAAGAATCGCGATTTTGTCTTTTGCATCGTGGGGCGCGATGGCTCGCGCCCACGACGACTCTGTCGCGCCACGACGAATCTCCGGCGTGTGGCAGCCCGGGCCCGTCTTCAGGCGTGTGGCAGGCCCGGCCCCCTTCAGGCGTGCGGCAGGCCCGCGACGCCGGAAACAATCTCGGCCTGCAGTCGGCGCAGGTCGTCTCCTGGCTCCACGTCGAGCTCCGCCGCGAGGATCTCCTGGGCTCGGCGGTACACCGCTAGGGCTTCGGCGCGCCGCCCAGACCGGGCCAGGGCGATCATCAGTTGGGCGTAAAACCGCTCGTGGAACGGGTGATCCACGATCAGTCGGGTGAGTTGCGGGATGACGTCATCGTAGAGCCCGATTTGCAGACAGGCCTCGATGCGTAGCCCGGTGGCGGTCAAGCGCAGCTCGTCAAGCCGGGCAATCTCGTGTTGCGCTGCGGGTAGGTGCCGGGCTCCGCACAGTGCTTCTCCGGTCCAGAGATCAAGCGCCGCGGCCAGTTGCCGCGCTGCCACCTCCGTGTGACCCCTTTGCAGCGATTGGGTACCCGCCTGAACCAGCGCCTCAAACTCGAGGATGTCGAGTTGGTCCTTCTCCAGGCGCATCATGTAGCCGGGCAGCACGGTGAGCAGGAGCTGAGGCTGTGAGCGCGGCGCCCGTTCGGGCTCCAACTGTCGCCTTAGGACGGACACATGCGCCTGCATCACGAGCATGGCCGATCGCGGTGGCCCCTCCGGCCAGAGCCACTCCGTGAGCTCGTCGAAGGACACGAGCCGGTTCGCCCCCGCGAGCAGCGCGATGAGGAGGGTACGCCGCTTTGCGCCCTCGATGTGCACCGGCCCCCGTGGGCTGAATACCGCCAGCGGTCCCAGGATCGCGAATCGCATCGCACCTCCTGATTTGCATTCATGTATTTCACTCACAAGTTAGACGCAAGTCGTTGGAAAGTCGCCTGCAAGTGGTATTTCGCAGGATGATGGCATGAAAACAATGCCAAACGTCGATGTAGTTATCGATTTCTACCGGCGGCGATCGTCCTGGCTGCTATTGGGATTCACCGCCGTAGTCATGATCTACCTCGGCGGCGCAGCCGCGTTCCTTCTCCACGCCGTGATTTTGGGCGAGGGGGGTCCAGCGATCAGCCCTGTGGTGCACTGGTTCGTGGACTCGACAGCCGGAGTCTTCGCGCTAACGCCCGTGCTCTTCGTGCTCCTGCCCTTCGCCACACGGTACGCCATGGTGGAGCCCGGCGCACTTCGGCCGCATCGTTTCGCCCTGTTCGGCGGCGCGTGGTTCGCCCTAGCCACGACGCCAGGCCCGATTTTGCACGACGCCTTCATCAGCCGCGGCACGTGGCTGGCCGACAAAATCACTGAAATTTTCGGTGATGGACGCGCACTCGAACCGGCGAAGGATGTTCCGCTCGCGCTGAGCATGACCTACCAGTTCACGTACGGGCTGCCCGTCTACGTGGCGCTCATGTGGTTGGTGATCGTGTTGGCCCGGCGAGCCGTGATGCGGTAGCGCAAAGGATCCGGAGGCTGGGGCGGGACACCGCTCCGGCCTCCGATGTGGACGGGCGTGTCGCCGGACCCCGTGTGATCGTCTGCGGCAGGATGGTCGCCATGTCTTCCCAGTCAGGCGGTCGCGTCCCGGCCTGGCAGCGGGTCACCGAGGGGGAGCAGCGCATCGGCGTCGCCCTCGCCGTCGTGGCCCTGCTGGTCTTGCAGTTCCTCGTGCCGAGGCAGTACGCGTTCCGCCCGGCATGGCTCATCCCCGCGCTGGAGTTGGCGATCCTCGTGGTGCTCATGGCCGCCAACCCGTTTCGCATCAACCGTGAGTCGGCCTTCCTGCGGGTGTGCGGGCTGCTGCTCGTGTCGCTGGCGAGCTTCGCCACGCTGTGGTCGGTGGCGTTGCTCAGCTACGACATGGTCGCCGGGCGCGGCGACCTGCCCGCGGCCGAGCTCGTGCGCAACGGCGGGGCCATCTGGCTGACCAATGTGATCGTGTTTGGATTGTGGTTTTGGGAGTTCGATCGTGGCGGGCCCGCGGCGCGGGCCAACAACCGCATGGAGGCACCGGACTTCCTGTTCCCGCAGATGGCCACGCCCGGTGTGGCTGCGAAAGATTGGGAGCCGGAATTTCTGGACTACCTGTATGTGTCGTTCACCAACGCGACGGCGTTCAGCCCGACCGACGCCATGCCCCTGTCGCGCTGGGCCAAGCTCGCGATGATGCTCGAGTCGGCGATCTCGCTCGTGACCGTCGCGCTCGTGATCGCCCGTGCGGTGAACGTGCTCGGCGGCTGAATCTTGGAAGGTTTTACACGCTATAGCGTGCACAACCTTCCAAGATCTACGCCGCACGACTGGTGAGCAAGCGCGAGCGGGCCGTCGCGGTGGCCGTGAGGGAGGAGCCGACGAGCACGCCGAGGGCGACCGCGATCACCGTGAGGAACGCGTTGATCAGGCCCTGCCCGCCCGGACCAAGCGCGACCAGCCCGGTAACGCCGGCCAACCCCAGCGCGCCGGGCACGAGAAGCCAAAATGCGGGCAGGATGGCCACCTGCGCGGGCGGGCCCTTGAGCTTCTGCACGACGGTCGCGATCGGCACGACCACCAAACCACCGGTGAACGCGCTGAAGAGCGCGCCGCCGACATAGCCCCCAAGCTGTTGCGCGCCAAAGGTTATCAGCAGCATGACGAGCAGCCAGAGCAGGGAGCGCCGGGGCGCCGAACTGTTGACATACATCCCGAGGCCGAAGACGACCACCCCGATGAGCGGGCCCCACCAACCGAGGTCGAGCGGCTGCCCGGCCGGCTGCGGGGTGGCCGCGACGGCGACGCCGACATAAATACCAAAGGTGAGTAGTAGCAACATGTACATGCCCGAGACCATTCGCGAGGCCCCGCTGATCATGGATCGGGTGGCTATCTCCTGCGCGCCGAGCGTCAGCGCGGTACCGGGAAGAAAGGCGACCAGAGGAGGGATGAGCAGAGCTGAGGCGTTCAATCCCAGGTCTGGGCTGAATCGATACGCCAACGCCGTGACGGCGATCGCGGCGATGACCGGGAGCGCGAGCGAGAGCACCTGGACGCGCTCGGCGATCCAGCGCAGCACGCCCACCAGGAACCCGAGCACGGCCAGCGCCGCGAGCGCCCGCCCGTCGCGGACCACGAGCAGCCCGAGACCCACCGTCAGCACGGCGTGCCCGAGCACGCGCGTGAACGCGTTGAATCGGGGCTGCGAGTCGACGATCTCCTCCAGGAGTTTCGTCGCCTCGGCGGGAGGGATGGGTCTGGCCCGGATGTCGGCCATGAGCTTGTACAGGCTGTCGATCTGGTCGAGCCGCAGCGGCGGGCCATCGGCGTTCATGAAATCGACGGTGACCCCGTCGGCGCCCGCAATGCGCACGAAGACTCCCGTTGGCACAACGAGAAATTCGACGTCGCGCACGCCGTAGGCGTCGGCGATGGCCTCCATCTCCTCGGGGATGCGGCTGGCCGCCTCGCCCGCGAGACACAGCGCCACGCCGCAGCGCCGGAGGAATTCGAGCAGGTCGGTCTGGGCCGGGGTCACGCGGGCATTATGAGGCACGTGGAGGTCGCGTGGGCAACCAGCTTGCCCGCTTGATCGGTGAGCTCGGCCTGGGCGAGCGCGGTGCGCCGGCCCCGGTTGAGCACGCGCCCCTCGCAGCGCAGCAGTCCGGAGTCGACGGTCACCGGGCGCAGGAACTTGGTTGTCAGATCGAGCGAGGTGTAGAGCTCGCCGACCTTGAGCGTCGAGTGCACCGAACACGCGGCCGCCGTGTCCAGAAGCGTGGCGATCACGCCGCCGTGGACGCCGCCGAGCGGGTTGTAGTGGAACTCCTGCGCGCGCATGGTGACCGCGACGCGCCCGAACTCGGCTTCGAACCCTTCGAAGTCCATCAGGTCCATAATGGGCGGACGCGGCACCTCCCCGTCGATCATCGCCCGTAGCTGTTGCAGGCCGTCCAGGCCGATGACCTTTTCTATGTTGGTACCGGGTTCGGCCCAGCTGAACGTGCGAGCCCGCGAAATCATGCGAGCAGCGTCGCACCGGTTGCTGAGTCTGTCAACGAGACTTAGCCTTTGTCACATGAGCGAGGGCTTGCCCCGAGTGAATCAACAGTCATGCCCCACGGAGCGAAGCGGAGGGAGGCATTGAAGCCCCCTGCGCTGGCGTACTCCGTCGACAACTGCACGGTCGGGCGGGCCATGGCGGTGCTCGGCGAGCGGTGGACCTTTGTGGTGCTGCGCGAGGTGTTCAACGGGGTGCGGCGGTTCGACGACATGCGCGCCCATACGGATGTGCCCCGGCAGGTGCTGGCCAACCGGCTCGCGCTGCTGGTCGAGGAGGGCATCCTGCGGCGCGAGCCATACCGGGAGCCCGGTGCGCGGCTGCGCCACGAATACCGCCTGACCGAGAAGGGCTTCGATCTCTATCCGGTGCTGGTCGCGGTCCTCGAATGGGGCGACCGCCACCTCGCCGACCCCGACGGGCCCCCGGTCGAGATCGCCCACCGCGACTGCGGTTCCCGGGTCGTCGTGCGACTGTCCTGTGAGGACGGTCATGGCGAGATCAAACCGCGGGACGTGGCACCGCGCCCCGGACCCGGCGCGCGTGCCTTCTCCGCACGGTCCCGGCACGTGTAGATTCTGCCGGGTGAATCCGGGCGCAGGCATCCAAACCAAGCGATTGTTGCTCCGCGGCTGGCGCGAGACCGATCTCGACCCGTTCGCCGCCCTGAACGCGGATCCGGAGGTCATGGAGCACTTCCCGGCCCCGCTGAGCCAGGAACAGAGCGACGTCATGGTGGCGCGGATCGAGCAGGGCTTCACCCGGCACGGCTTCGGGCTGTGGGCCCTTGAGATCGCGGCGACCGGCGAGTTCATCGGGTTCACCGGGCTGTCGCCGGTGTCATTCGAGGCCCACTTCACTCCTGCGGTCGAGATCGGGTGGCGGCTTGCCCGGCACGCGTGGGGGCACGGCTACGCGACGGAGGCCGCCCGTGCGGCGATCGCGTTCGGGTTCGACATCGCGCGCCTGCGCGAGATCGTCTCGTTCACGTCCCGGACCAATGTGCGGTCGCAGCGGGTCATGCAGCGGCTCGGCATGACCCGCGATCCGGCCGACGACTTCGAGCACCCGCGCCTGAGCCCCGGCGGCCCGCTGCGGCCGCATGTGCTGTACCGGCTGGTCAACCCGCGCGCATAGGTTTCGCGTAGCCGCCGTGTAGCCGTACCCCTCAGGATCGGCAGGTATGAGTCCTTCCAACTCGCGGCCGGGCCCCGTCGATCCAGCGGGCCCGAGTCAGGCGGTCGGACCGGCGCATGCCGGTCCATTCCGCCTGGCGGGCTGACGCCATTGCCCTTTGTTGGCGGTGGCAAGGCGGACGTGCTCGTGACGCGGTCGGCTGCGGCACGACACGTTCGCCTTCGGCGTCCGTATGCTGCTGTTTGTGGGTACCACGCATGAGGTCACCAACCAGTCGAGCCCGATGGTCGACTACGACGCGTTCGCCATCGATCGGGGGCTGGCCGAGGGGGTTGCACGCTTGGGCGTTTCGCCCGAGCCGCTGCACGAGCTCGGGCGGTATGCGGGTTCGGCGCACGCGCAGGAGCTGGCACGGCTGGCGCACGCGTATCCGCCCGTGTTGCGGACGCATGATCGGTATGGGCATCGGGTGGACGAGGTCGAATATCACCCGGCATGGCATGAGCTGATGGCCAATGCGGTAGGGGCGGGCGCCCACGCCGCACCGTGGGCCTCCGGTTCGCACGTGGAGCGTGCGGCAGCCGCATATCTGGGCGCGCAGATCGAGGCCGGGCACGGGTGCCCGATCTCGATGACATACGCGATCGTGCCCGCGCTGCGGCACGAGCCCGCTCTGGCCGCGCTTTACGAGCCTGGCCTCACCAGTACGGAGTACGACTTCGGCCTGCGCCCGCCGTCGGAGAAGCGCGGCCTCATCGCGGGCATGGCGATGACCGAGAAGCAGGGCGGCTCCGACGTGCGGGCCAACACGACCCGTGCCACCCCGACAGGCGACGGACAGTATCTGCTGACCGGGCACAAGTGGTTCTGCTCGGCGCCGATGAGCGATCTGTTCCTGGTGCTGGCGCAGGCACCGGGCGGGCTGACCTGTTTTCTGTTGCCGCGCGTGCTGCCCGACGGGACGCGCAACGTGTTCCGGATCCAGCGGCTGAAGGACAAGCTGGGCAACCGGTCCAACGCCTCGTCGGAGGTGGAGTTCGAGGGCACGGCGGCGTGGCGGGTCGGCCCGGAAGGGCGCGGCGTGCCCACCATCATCGACATGGTGCAGATGACGCGGCTCGACTGCGTCGTGGGGTCGGCGGGTCTGATGCGCGCGGCGCTCGTCCAAGCCGTGCACCATTCGTCGTTGCGTCAGGCATTCGGTGCTCTGCTCATCGACCAGCCGTTGATGCGGGTAGTCCTGGCCGATCTGGCCGTCGAATCGGAGGCGGCCACGGCGTTGGCGTTGCGCCTCGCGGCGGCGGTCGACGCGGGCGAGGTCGCGTTTGGACGGTTGGCCACGGCCGTGGCCAAGTTCTGGGTGTGCAAGCGCGCCTCGACGGTGGCGGCAGAGGCGCTAGAGTGCTTGGGCGGCAACGGTTATGTCGAAGACAGCGGGATGCCGCGGCTGTACCGCGAGGCGCCGCTCAACTCCATCTGGGAGGGTTCGGGCAACGTCATCGCGCTGGACACGTTGCGCGCCATGGCAAAGCAGCCCGACAGCGTGACCGCCTTCCATGACGAGCTCGCCCTCGCGAGGGGCGCCGACGCACGGCTGGACTCGGCGGTCAAACGGTTGGAAAAGCAGCTCACCGAGCTCGACCAGGCCACGGCCCGCCGCACGACGGCGCTGATGGCCGTGTGCCTGCAAGCCTCCCTGCTCGTGCGCCACGCTCCTCACGCTGTCGCCGACGCCTTCTGCGCCACCCGCCTGGACGGCGACTGGTCCGGCGTGTTCGGCTCCCTCCCCTCCACAGTGGACACCCAAACCCTCGTGGAGCGCGCCCTGCCCCGCTAAGCCCGGCCTCCACCGGGCTCCGGCCCGAGTGTGGGACGAGTCGGGCTTGAGGCTGCGGGCTTAGCATGCGGGTAGCCGTCCGTTTCGAAGGTGCACATATGAAGATCGCGCAGATTCGCCTGTCCAACCAGCGCATCACCGCAAGCAAGTGTGAGACGCCGGAAGAGGTCGTGCGGTGGCTCGGCGCCGTGCAAGCGCAGGACTATGCCCAGGCGCTGTGGGCGGTCGGTTTGCGCATGCGCGAGGCGACCATCGCCGGCGTGGAGAAGGCGTTGCAGGCGGGCACGATCCTGCGCATGTGGATTATGCGCGGTACCCTCCATTTTATTCTGGCCGAGGACGCCGCCTGGATGCTTGAACTGCTCGGCAAGCGCGGCGTGGCCAAGGCGACGCCGAAGGCCTGGGAATACCACGCGATGGACAAGAAGGCGATGGCGCGGGCAGAGAAGGCGATCGTCGCGGCCCTGAGCGGTGGCAACGTTGTCACGCGCGCGGCGATGATCGATGTGTTGAAGGCGGCCGGCATTCCCAACGACAGGCAGCAAAGCTACTTCATCTTCGGGTTGCTGTGCCAGACCGGTGTGCTCTGCCCGGGGCCGCCTCAGGGCAAGGAGCAGACCTTCGTGCTGCTGGACGAGTGGGCGCCGCGCCAGCGCAAGCTGACATACGAGGAGTCCATTGTGGAGCTGGCGAAGCGGTTCTTTCCCAGCCACGGGCCCGCGACCCTGGCGGATTTCGCGAACTGGACCGGGCTCAGGGTGCCGGAGGCGCAGCTGGGTCTGGACGCGGTGCAGGGCGACCTCGTGTGCGAACGCTTGGGCGGCAAGGAGTATTGGCTGTCCCCGAATTCGAGCGCCGGTGAAGGCACGCATCTGCTGCCCGCCTATGACGAACTGCTCATCGGCTACAAGGATCGCGGCCCGTCGTACGAGAAGTATGGTCCCGTGCCCATCTCCACGCACAACGGCATGTTTTATGCCACGGCAGTGGAGGACGGCCAGGTGCTCGCGCTGTGGAAGCGCACGATCGGCAAGACCCGAGTCACCATCGAAATCCGGCCGGTCGCACCGCTGCACGCCGAAGCGGTGCAGGAGCACGCCGACCTGCTCGGCCGGTTTCTCGGCCTGCCGCCACGGCTCGTCATCAAGGAAGTCACGAAGCCCGGACCCATGCCGCGGGGCTTTCAGAAGGGCAACCCTACCTAGTAGTACTTTGTTATGTTGTGTCGTCGAATGTGCGGTTGCAGATGTGGCATGCGCCGGTGATGACCATGAGTATGGGTTGCAGGAGCCGCAGCACGGCGTAGAGGGTCAGGCCGGCGCATCCACTTTTGGGTCCAGGCGC
>NZ_QJUG01000073.1 GCF_003426775.1 Allorhizocola rhizosphaerae
CGGCAGCGGCAGCGGCAGCGGCAGCGGCAGCGGCAGCGGCAGCGGCAGCGGCAGCGGCAGCGGCAGCACGATAGCGCCGTTCGGCCAGGGGGACATCGACTTCGCGGCCTTCTTTCGCCGCATCGGCGCCAAGGCCGGCACCTGCCGAACCGGGGAGCAGGACAACGCACCCGGCGGCAGCGCCCACCCCGGACGTCACTGCGGTTCGCCGCCAAGGCTAGGCAGCGATCGCGCAGCTGCGCGGCTGACGCGTTGGCTGGCGGGGTGTGGCGAGCCCGCCAGGCAATCCATTGACCCGGATGGCGCTCGCCGCCCAGCAAAGAAAGCCTCCGATTCGTGAATCGTTTCATCGATCTCGGGTCTACGCGCTGCAGTCCCCTGCCCAAGGAGGGAACCGTCAATGCCGCAACAGGTCTGGGACCGAGGCTGGCCTCCCCAAGGCTTCGTCGTGTTCGCCAACCGAGACCGACAACCTCAACGACAGCCCGACCAGCCGTGGCACGCAGGTGCGCGCCGCGCCGGACTACCTGACCCGCAAGCGACTCGGTGCGCAGCCGGGTCGATGCCAGCGGCTGACCGTTGCCGGGTAGTCGATGGGCGATGGCGGCGCTCGATACATAGGCATCGACTATCAACGCATAGCCAACCGAGTGGCAGACGGCCCCCTACCAGCAAGGGAGCCGTCGCCTGAGACATTGATGCGGAGAGATGCCCGAATTGTCGGATCATCCGTTAATTGAGCAACTGTTCGATTGTGATGATTGTCTCGCTCGACTTTGGGTTATAGTGCCCTCACGATATGTGAGGCAGGATTCCGACCACAACGGACAGTCCACAACTTCGGGATGCGGGGACGTGGATATGTGGATATAACGGCATAACGGCTTTCGGTTGTGGTGAAACGCGAGGAGCGGTTGTGCACGGCTTATCTGTTTGTGAGCAGTTGAGCGGTCAGTTGTCCCGGTTGTGCGAGGTCGTCGGGGTGGATCCGCCAACTCCCCTGGGCCTGTTGAGCGATCTTCTCGGTCCTCACGGCTCGCGTCCCCTGTCCGAGCCACCCGCATGGCTGTCCAATGTGGCCGACGATCACACGCCGGTGGAGTTCTCTCTCGCCTACAGCCAGGGCGAGCCGCCCGCCCTGCGGTTGCTCGGTGAGGCGCTGGGTTCGCCTCCGGGCCCGCAAACCAACATGTCCGCCGGGGAAGAGTTCATCGACGCCCACACCGGCCGGTTGGGCCTGTCGACGGCACGACTCGATTTGGTGCGCGACCTGTTCGCCACGGACCATCCACAAGGGACGTTCGGGCTGTGGTGTTCGCTGGTGTTCCGCCGCGCCCGACGGCCCGAGCTCAAGATCTATCTCAACCCGGAGGTCAAGGGCGTCCAGCGAGCCCCGCACCTGGTCGGCGAGGCACTGCATCGCCTCGGGCTGGCCAAGTCCTACCAGACGATGCTGGACCACGCCGTCCGTCCCGACGAGTTGGGCCGCAACGACCGGCTGTCGTTCTTCGCACTGGACCTGCACGACGGGCCACAGGCTCGCGTCAAGCTCTACCTGAGCCATCACCACGCCGAAATCCGCGATGTGGTCCGGGCAGCGGGCATAGTCGACGGCGTCGACCCGACGGAGCTCGCCGAGTTCTGCGCGGCGGCCGGCGGGGCCAACCGCTTCGACAGTCTGCCGCTCGTGGGCAGCTACACGCTCACCGAAGGGGCCGATGCGCCGGTCGGCTACAGCATCTATGTGCCGATCCGCGGTTACGTCAACGATGACCGGGAGGCTCGTGACCGGGTGGTGGCGCTGCTGGCGCGACACGGGTTCGACAGCGCGACATTCGATCAGGCCGTCGCCGCCGTGACGCAGCGGTCGCTGCGCGACGGTGTCGGGCTGATCGCGCATGTCTCACTGCGGCTCGGCCCACCGCGGCCGGGCGTGACCGTCTACCTGTCCGCTGAGGCGTACCAGGTGAAGCCGCCGCGGCCGCTGCAGCTGCCCGCGGCTCGCAGAACCGTGGCGCGTCCGGCCGCGCGCCGCGCGGCCACCACCCGCTGACTTCAAGGAGCGAGTCGTGTTCTCGGATCTACACAAGATGCCGCCGCCGTACCGGATCAAGGTGGTCGAGCCGATCCCCTTTCTCAGTGCGGAAGAACGCCGGCGGGCCCTCGCCGAGGCCGGCTACAACCCGTTCAACCTGCGCGCGGACCAGATCACCATCGACCTGCTGTCCGACTCGGGCACGGGTGCCACGTCGGCTGCGCAGGAAGCGGCCGCCGCGCTCGGCGATGAGTCCTACGCGGGCGCGCGGTCTTGGTTCCGGTTCCACGACGAGGTCGGCGACCTCACGGGCTATCGGCACATCCTCCCGGTTCACCAGGGTCGGGCCGGCGAGCGCATCCTGTTCACCAGCCTGCTGAAGCCGGGCCAGATCTGCGTCAGCAACACGCATTTCGACACCACCCATGCCAACGTCGAGCTGGCGGGCGCGCACGCGCTTGACCTACCGTGCCCCGAGGCCGCCGATCTCGACAGCACGGAACCGTTCAAGGGCAACATCGACCTCGATGCACTGGAGCGCCTGCTGGCCGGACCCGAGGGACACCGGGTCGGGCTCGTCCTCATGACCATCACCAACAACGGCCTCGGCGCGCAGCCGGTGTCCATGGCCAACCTCGCGGCCACCCGAGAGCTGTGCCGGCGCCACCGCGTGCCGTTCTTTCTCGACGCGGCACGCTTCGCCGAGAACGCCTGGCTGGTCAGTCAGCGCGAGCCCGCCTACCGGGACTGGACGCCGCGCCAGATCGCCACCCGCGCGTTCGAGCTCGCCGACGGATGCGTGGTGAGCCTCAAGAAGGACGGGCTGTCGGCCATCGGCGGATTCATCGGCCTGCGCGACGACGACCTGCGCGCCATGTGCGAGGCGAACCTGATTGCCACGGAAGGGTTCTCCACCTATGGCGGGCTGGCCGGGCACGACCTCGAACGGCTCGCGCAGGGGCTACGGGAGGTGGTCGACCCCGCCTACCTGCAGAGCCGCGCCGAATCGACCGCCGGGCTGGCCCGGATGATAAACGAGGCCGGTGTCGACACCGTCCAGCCGCCCGGCGTCCACGCCCTGTATCTCAACGCCGGCAGGCTGTTGCCGCATCTGTCCCCGCATGAGTTTCCCGGGCATTCCCTGGTGTGCCAGCTGTACCTCGACGGCGGCATCCGCTGCGCCGAGCTGGGATCGCTTTATCTGGGCACCATGGACGACCAGCACCGGCTGGTCACCCCGGCGCCCTTCGAACTCGTGCGGCTCGCGATCCCGCGCCGGGTCTACACCGACGCGCACCTTGAGTACGTGGCGTCGGTCCTTGCGCACATCGCCAAGGAACCCGGACGGGTCCGCGGGCATCGGATCGTCTCGTCGCCGAAGCTGTTGCGCCACTTCAAAGTGCGACTGGAGCCGACGCCGGCGAGAGCCGTCAGGCGCTGACCGGCATGCGGGACATGGCGTGCCGCACCAGCCCGATCAGTGCGAGCTTGCTGGACGACTTGTCCCTCGCGTCGCACCACAGCAGCGGGATGTTGCCGTGCAGTTCCAGCGCACCCCGGATCTCCTCTTCGGTGTATGCGCACTCGCCGAAGAACCGGTTGACGGCCGCGACGAACGGGATCCCGCGCCGTTCGAAATAGTCGATGGCGGGAAAGCTGGAGTCCAGCCTCCTGGTGTCGACGAGCACGATCGCACCGACCGCGCCCTGCGCCAGCTCGTCCCACATGAACCAGAACCGGTCCTGCCCCGGTGTGCCGAAAAGATAGAGCACAACGTTCGGGCTGATGGTGATGCGCCCGAAGTCCAGGGCGACCGTCGTGTGCGACTTCTCCTCCACGCCGGTCACGTCGTCGACCCCGACACTCGCCTGGGTCAAAACCTCCTCCGTGGTCAACGGCGGAATCTCGCTCACCGATCCGACAAAGGTCGTCTTGCCGGTGCCGAAGCCACCGGCCACGACGATCTTGACCGATTTGCGATCCAGGTGCATTAGTCCCTCGCGTTCAAAGATTGTTGGAGACCGGCGAGAATCTGTTCCATCAACCGCAGGTCCGCGATCTCCTCCTGTGCCGGCGATCCTATGCCCAGGTATCCCTGTTCCAGGAGCACGTCAACCATCACCTTCGTGATGGTAAGCGGTAGATGCAGATATGCGCCTATCTCCGCGATGGACAGCCAGTTGGCGCATATCTTGACAATCTCCACGTACTCCGGTTCGAGCCTCCTCGTGTCGACCGGGAGGGCGAAAACCTGGGTTGCCAGGTCGAGATCGTGCGCTCGCGGGCTCGTGCGTCCATTGACGAGGATGTACAGGGGCACGAGCCGCCCTGTGCCAGCCTCGTCGCCGTCCCACACGTCATCGGTCATGGCAGCGCGCCAAGGTGGCTGTCGACCTTCACAGCAGTGGGGCGCGGTGCGGTACCAAGATATTCGCCGATGCGGGTCACCAGGCGGCTCATCTCATAGGCCACCGTCCCCAGGTCGACGGCTTCCTCGCACAGCACGGCCAAACGGGCGTTCGGTCCGGCGGCGGCGACGAACAGGGTTCGATCCTGATACTCGATAACGACCTGCTGCACCGGCCCACTGTCGAAGCGGCGCCCCGTGCCCGCGGCGACACTGTACATCGAGGACGCGGCGGCGGCCAGGACCTCGCCCACGTCCTGCGATAGCGACGTGGACTTTTGAACGATGAGCCCGTCGGTGGACAGCACAACCGCGTAAACAACGTGTGGGACCTCTACAAGATCATCCAACATCCAAGCCAAGTCATTTTGCATCGGGGAGGGTCACGCCTTCCTGCCTTGATCAGCGCCGGTAACTGTTTCGTTGTGGCTCACTGCCCGGCCCTCGGTCCAACCTCGTTGATACCGCGCGAACCGGTTCCGGGCCTCCTCCGGGGATCGCGCGGGCATCGCCGACCCCTGAGTGCCAGTGTCTGTCGAGCCGTCCTCGCGCAGCTCGGGCGCGAGGTGTTGCTGGGGTTGCCGCTGAGGCAGGGGTGGGCGGGCACCGGCATGCGGACCGGCCAAGGCCGCATCAACCGCGTGCGTAACAGGGGGTTCGGCTTGCCGAGGGATGCCGGCGCTGCTGCCGGGCTGACGGTCGCTCAAATTGCTGCCCACAGTGTCGGATCGCCGGTGTCCGCCGGCTTGGGTGTTGAGTAATCCCAGGGCTGATCCGTTCGCCGCTGCGCCCCCGGCGCCAGTGGCATGCAGTTCGTGGCGGCGAACGTCGTCTGGCAGAGAGGTGAAAGCCGACGCGAGCGCGGGCACGTGCCTGCCGGCGTCTGCGCGCTCGATGTCGGTGTCGGACTGGTCGGTGACGAGCATGCGACTGGGCAAGAGCACGATTGCCAGCAGCCCGCCATAGGCCGATTTGCGAAGGCTCACTTGCACGTTCTCACGCTTGGCCAGCTCGGCCACCACGTGCAGACCGACCTGCGCTCCGTCCTTGAGCTCGGTCACATCCGGCGTGGGTGCGGTGGCCAGAAGCCGGTTGGCGCGCTCGATGGCCTCCGAGTTCATGCCCACGCCAGCGTCCTCGATCTCCACCGCGACACCGTGCTTGACCTCGAAGCAGGTCACCCAGACCGTGGTTTCGGGAGAGGAGAACGCGAGCGCGTTGTCCAGCAACTCGGACAGCAGATGGATGGTCCCGGCGACCGACTGCCCCATGAGCGCCACATCGGCCGCGCTGCGCAACTGGATCCGTTGGTAGTGCCGGGCCTCGGCGAATGCCGCGAGCAGCACCCGACGCAGCGGCACCGGCTTCTGGAATCGCCGGCCGATCTGGCCTCCCGCCAGGATGACCAGGTTTTCCAGGAAGCGCCGGGTCTGCGTCAGCTGATGGTTGATGTCGAACAACTGCGTCAACAGCTCCTCGTCACCGACCTGACCCTGCAGATCCTCGACAACCTTGAGGCCGTGCTGGAGCGGGCGCTGCGGCCGGCGCGCGACGCCCATCAGCATCGCCGTGCCGGCTGCCCGCGCCTTCGCCTCTTGGACCGCCGCGCCGGCCGCGGCCTGCAGCGACCTGTTGATGACCTCCGCCACCTGACCGATCTCATCGCTTCCGTAGTCGTGGATCGGAAGCTCGACCGCGAGGTCCACCCGTTCGCGCCGGCGCAGGCGTTCCATCATGGCCGGCAGCCGCTGATCCACCACCGCGGCGGCGTCCTGGCCCAGGCGCGCCAGGCGAACCGACAGTGCCTGGTCGACCAGGACCCGCGATTGCCGGATCGCCCAGACGATCGCTCCAATCGCGACAGACAGCGCCACGAGGCTGCCGAGCGACGCGGTCAGCAGCTGATTGTTGCCGGTGCGCAGCGCTTCCGCCGACACCTCGTCGGCCTGCCCGATCGTCAACTTGATCAGCTCATCGGAGACCTGTCTGGTCAGTGCCTCCCAGCCGACCCGGTCGACGGGCAGACCGCGCGGCACACCGGCGCGCCACGCACCGCCGCCGATGATCGCATCCTCCGCGGCCACAAGATTTTTCCAGACGTCGCTCGCCTGGACGCTCGTGAAGCGCTGGCCGATGCCCGGCCGCAGGTGCGGGGAGATGTTGCCCAGACCGGCGTGATAGCTGCCCACCAGCCGGGCGAATTCGAGATGCTCCTGCGGGGTCAGCGAACCGGACGCGAACGCACCGTCGATCATCGACCCGGCCCGGGACATCAGGTCACTGGCCCGGAAGACCTCGACCGCGGCGATGCCGCCCTGCGTCGCCGTGACATCGGGCACCACCCTGGCCTGGGTGTCGAACAGGGCGGTCGACGCGTCGAGCAGTTTGTTGTAGAAGTCGTAGGCCTGCTGCCCGCTGGTCGACCGGGAATCGATCGTGCTTCGGGTGCTCGGAAGCTGATCCAGATAATCGGTCAGCGTCTTCCACCGGGTCTGGATCGACTCGGGGGCGCGAGCCAACGCGGCGGGGGCGACCGCACGCAGCTCGACCAGGCCCCGGTCGGTCTGCCGCCGCTGATCGAGCAGCTGGGTCACATCATTTGACGGGTTGGCCAGGTAGGCGATGCTCAGCCGCCGCTCCTGCTGGATCGAGGCCAGCGACGAAACCGCGGGAATCGACACCTGACGGACCGAGCTGGCGACGGCCCGGTTGTAAAACCCCTGAAAAACGAGGTATCCGGATGCCACGAACCAGAGCGCAACGGCCACGATACTGGGGACAAGCACGAGCCGGATGACCCGTCGCTTGATCGTTTGCTGTCGACCACCTCGCCGATTCCGGGGAGGTGTCGGCTGCTCGCGGTGGCCCAAATCGGGTCGCTTGCTCGCGTGGTCAGCCTCCATATGCGCCAACTTCTATCCAATCACGCGTTGCCAAGGGAGATAAGCAGGCGAACACACTGCTGGCCAACGCTAAGGGGCGCTGGCCAGACGCTAAATGTGCGTCGAGATTCTACCTGTATGTAGGTTTTAGCATCAGCCTGTCCGGCTCGCAAACGCACAGCATACGCGCAGTCATTCGTGCCGGTCATTACGATGCTGCGAGCAATGTATATGCTCGGATTCCGGCCCGGTCGGACAGGGTGTGCGTTGACGCCGTTACGCAGCTTGCTGCCGGCGCACCAGCTCGGTGATCCAGATTGGCGCGAACGGAGACGTGCAGCCCGGGGAGGTCGGGTAGTCCTTGAGCACCTGCAGGCGCTCACCGATCTCGATCGCGCGGGCACGGTGCTCGGCGTGCTCGATCCCGATCTGAGCCAGGCAGTGGTTCATCGCCCATTGCAGACGATCCGGGGCGTCCTTCATCTCCGCCTCGATGACGTCGAGCAGTCCCGCGAGGTCGAGGCCCTTGGGCTGCTTCGCCACGCGCTCGGTGGTCAGCGCCCAGCCGGCACTGGCGACCACGGGATCCGGATCGGTGGTCCATGCCAGGCGCAGCTGCTCGGCGTGTGGGCTCTTCTTCACCACGTTGCTCACGAGCCAGTCATGCACCTTCGGGGTGCGGGCCTGACGCAACATGGCGTCCAACTCGTCACGCGCGAACGCCTTCGGGCGGCAGATCAGGATCGCCAGCAACCTTGCCGCGGTGTCATCGGTCTCCCAGAGCCGGCACGCGAGCTCGTGCTGCGTCTTGAGCCGCTTCGCGATCGCGCGCAGCGCGCCGAGGTTCACACCGTGATCGTCACCGTGTTTCTCGTTAACCTCGCGCATCTTCGGGTCGTGGAGCTCGGCCAGCTCGGCCATCACCTCGGCCGCCGTAGTCGCGATCACCTCAGCATCCTTTCCGTCCATGGCAATGGGGGAAGATAGCCGCGTTCGCGCAACTGCGGGCGCAGCGCTCCAATGCTTTCATACTTGACGGACGCGATCCCCACCGATTCGGCAGCCTGAATGTTCGCCGGCGGACTGTCGACGTAGAGGCACTGATTCGCCCGCATTTCGAAGCGCCGCAATGCGTATTCGAATAGCTCGGGGTCCGATGGTCGCATGCCGATCTCTTCGGCCACGACGATGTCGGCCAGCTGATCAAGCGCGTCCGGATGGATGCGCATCACCTGGGTTAGCGCCTTGCTCGGTAGATCGGTGATCCCCAGCAGGCGCACGCCTTCATCGCGCAGCCGGTGAAGCGTTCCTGCCATCAGGGGCACCTTGTTGTGGATCATTGCCTGCAGCAGGTGGTCGTGATGCGCGGCCAGCACCTTGGCCCGCCGCGGGTGCCGGTCGGCCAGCCTGCGCAGTCCTTCCTCCAAAGCGTTGTCCCGGACCGGTTTGTCCTCCCACGGAGCGCGGCAGACCTCGGCTGAAAACCACGCGCGCAGCTGCGGATCGGGAACATATTTTTGGTACAGCAACTGCGGCTGCCATCCAATAAGCACATTACCGAGCTCGAACACGACCACGCGCACGCACGATGCTGTCCGGGCCTTGCCAGCGGCCACGATCGTCTTATAGTTTAGAGTCCAAACTTATCTATCCATAGGGGAAAGGGGAAGGTGCCACATGATGCGTACTGCCAACATGCTCGCGGATCGGCTGGTCAACCGGTTCGTGCCGAAGGTGCCGGCCGGGCTACCGGTGCCGATGTCGGGGATGTGCGGCCCCTTCACGTGTGTCTGCTCCTCAAACTGCGGCTGCGCCAACCCGAGCGACGGCATCGGCCAGATCACCTGTCCAGACGGCGTGCACCGGTTCTGCACATCGTCCTGCTGACTCAGGCAGCTTTGTCCGCAGCGGCAGTGCCCGGACCGGACCGGACCGGCACGGGCCTTGCACCGCCTTGGATGGGGCGGCTGTGAGCTCGCTTCCGGTTCGATTCGCGGCCGGCCACGGCCGCGAATGAGCACGGCTTCGCCTGAGCAGAATTAAACCCGCTCGATGGGCGCGCGCAGCCGGATATCCGCCGACGACGGGCCCGCCATCAGTTCGTAGCCACCTGGCGCCACCACCAGAGCGCGGTCGGTGGCGGACCAGGTGGCCAGGCGATCCCTCGCGATGTCGAACGCGACGGTCACGGACTCGCCGGGCGCCAGATGGATTCGTTCAAACGCCTGCAACCGGCGCAGCGGCTGGACGCCGCCAGCGGAAACGGCGCGCGAGTAGACCTGCACCACCTCATCTCCGGCCACCGGGCCGGTGTTGGTGATGGTCACCATGACCCGGTCACCGTCGACGTCCAGCCTGTCGTATCGGAAACTGGTGTAGGACAAGCCATGCCCGAACGGGAAGAGCACGTCCTCGCGGGTGTAGAGGTAGGTGGCCCGGTTCCCGGCGATGTCATAGTCGAATATGGACGGTAGCTGGTCGACGGAGCGGTACCAGGTCTGAGGGAGCCGCCCGCCCGGGTTGTGGTCGCCCAGCACGACATCGGCGATGGCCGTGCCGAGCCCCTGGCCGCCGTGCGAACTCCACAGGATCGCGGGCACGCGCCGCTCCGCCCAATTGGCCGCGTATGGATGGCCCGACACGATGAGCAGGACCGTGCGCGGGTTGGCCGCGAGGACCGTGCGCAGCAAGGCTTCCTGGCGCGATGGGAGGTCCAATGTGGACCGGTCTTCCAACTCGCGACCGTTGATGTGCGGGTCGTTGCCCAGCACGACAAGCGCGAGCTCGGCCCGCTTTGCCGCCGCGGCCGCCTCGGCGAGCCCGTCCCGAATCACTGTGCGGGTGAAGACGAGCGCGTCCTCGGCCCGCGTGCCGTGCGCCGCGAGCCTGTCCCCCGCGCGCACGACCCAGCGCCGCGCCACGTGGTTGTAGAGCGCGTAACCGCCGTCGACCGGGTCGAGCCGGAAGAGCTCCTCGACGAACCAGCCGCCCGGCCGATCCTGGTCGTCGACGAGGATCCGGTCGGAGTCCAGCGAGAGGTATCGCCGGCTGCCCGTCAGCCGCAGGGTGATGCGGTCGTTGCCCCAGTCCTCAAGCTCGGCCTCCAGTGTGGTCTCACCGGCCACCAGGCGGACGGTGTCCGTACCGTCTGAAAAGGAAGCGTCGAGGCGGGCCGCGAAGGCGCCGGCCACGGTGATTTCGTAGGGCATCGTCCCCGAGTACCAGTCCCGCAGGTTGGCACCGCCCAGCGGACCGATGACCGCGATGCTTTTCAGGCCGGTCGCGGGCAGGGCGTGGTCCGCGTTTTTCAACAGCACCACCGACTGCCGGGCGGCCTGGAGGGCGAGCCGGCCGTGCTCCTGGCTCGCGATGACTTCCGGGCCTATCTCTTGGTACGGATCCGCGTCCGGGTTGAACTCTCCGACCAATTCGCGCAACCAGAGCATGCGCCCCGCGGCCGCGTCGAGGTCCGCGTCCGTGAGCAGATCGCGCTGGTACGCCTGGCGCAGCGCATCGCGGGTGGGCCCCGAGTCCGTGTAGTTCTCGGTGATGCAGTCCAGACCGGCCTTCACCGCCGCCGCATGCGCCCGCACCGGATCGTCGAAAAAGTGCTGCGGACCCGCCATATTGGACACCGCAAACGCGTCGGCCACGACCACCATCTGCCGGCCCGCCGCCGGGCGCAGCACCTCGTTGAGCCAGGGGTGGCAGTGGCACGGAATCCCGTTGACCATGTTGTAGGACGGCATGACCCCGGCCGCCACGTCGGCCCGCAGCGGCGCCAGAAACGGGGGCAGGTCATATTCGTGCAGGGATCGCTCGGTCACGTTGGCCGAGGTGTGGAACGAGCCGGTCTCGTTGTTGAAGGCCAGGAAATGCTTGACAATCGGGGCGGTTCGCCAGACCGTCGGGTGCTCCCCGCGCAGCCCCGCGCAGTAGGCGACGGCAAGCTCCGCGGTGAGCAACGGATCCTCTGAGTAGCCCTCGTGGTTGCGCCCCCAGCGGGGATCGCGCAGCAGGTTGACCACCGGGGCCCACACGTTGAGGCTGACGATCCGCGGCCGGTGCGGGTCACCGGCGACAGCCGGATCGTTGTGGAAGGCGCGCATCTCGGTCGAGACCACCTCGCCGATCCGGCGCAGCAGTGCCCGGTCCCACGTCGCACCCAGCCCGACCGCCTGGGGGAACACCGTTGCCGTGCCCAGCCACGCCACCCCGTGCAGCGCCTCCGATCCGGTGCTGAACGCGGCCAGGCCGAGCCGCTGGATCGCGGGCGCGTGCTGGTGCAGCAGGGATATTTTCTCGTCGACCGTCATCTCGGCGAGAATCTTGCGGGTGCGCTCGGACAGCATGGTTCCGTAGACTAGCGCCATGCCCGTCCTCACCGCTGCTGTCGTTGTCATCGGATCGCTGTGCGTGCTCAATCTTCTGCTCACCCTGGGCGTGATCCGGCGGCTGCGCGAGCACACCGAGCTGCTCACCCGCCCCGCACAGCACCACGGTGGGCCGGGCACGCCGGTCGGCGAGGAGGTCGGCGATTTCCAAGCGTCCACTGTGGACGGTCAACCGGTGGCTCGCGCGGATCTCGCCGCTGCGGCGGGCGAGACGTTCGTCGCGGTGCTCACGCCGCACTGCCGGCCGTGCACCGAGAAGCTGCCGGCATTGGCGGCGCACCTGCGGGCGCGCTCGGGCGGGGCTCTCGTCGTGGTGGTTGGCGACGCCGGCGAGGCGGCCGACATGCTCGCCACGCTGAGCCCGGTGGCGCGCGTGGTGGTTGACAAGCCCGGCGGCCCGGTGGCCACGGCGTTCCAGGCGACCGCCTTCCCGACGATGCTGACCGTCGCGCCGGACGGCGCCGGACGGCTCCGGGCCACGGCCAACCTGCTGGACGTCCCCACCCATTCCGGATGAGCCGGCGAGTCGCGTCCGCGTGCGCGCTGGCCGTGGCGGCGGCTCCCGCTGTGCTGGCAGGCTATCTGGCGCTGGCGCTGACCAGCGGGGCGCTGCCGGTGGCGGCGGCCTGGCTGACCAAGCTCATCGTGGACGGCCTCGTCGGCTCCGCTCCAATGAGGACAGTGATCGGTCTGGGTGCCGGTCTGGGCGTGGCCGGGATGCTCACCGCGGCGGTGCCGCCCGTCACTCGGTACCTCCGAGGGGAATTGGATAGAAGAGTCGGGCTGCTTGCGCAGGACCGCCTGTTCGCTGCGGTCGATCGCTTTGTCGGGCTGGACCGCTTCGAGGATCCGCGCTTCGTTGACCGGCTGCGCCTGGCCCAGCAGGCCGGTGGGATGACGCCCAACCAGGCCGTCGACGGGGTCGTCGGGCTGAGCCGGGCCGTGCTGACCGTGGGCGGTTTCCTCGGCTCCCTGTTCGTGCTCAGCCCGCTGATGACCGCGCTGGTGCTGGGGGCCGGCGTCCCGGTGCTGCTCGCCGAGATCGCCCTGTCCCGCCGGCGCGCCAAGATGTATTGGGATATCGGGCCGGCCGAGCGCCGCGAGTTCTTCTACCGCCATCTACTGTCCAGTGTGGAGGGTGCCAAGGAGGTGCGCCTGTTCGGCACCGGTGCCCTGCTGCGCGGGCGGATGCTGGCCGATATGGGTGCGGTGCACCGGGCGAAGCGGGCCGTGGATCGCCGTGGCATGGCCGTGCAGGCGGGCTTCGGGGTGCTCGCTGCGGCCGTGGCGGGTGGTGGGCTGATCTGGGCGGTCGCGGCGGCCCGGCGTGGTCAGCTCTCGATCGGCGACATCGCGATCTTCATTGCCGCGGTGGCGGGTGTGCAGAGCGCGCTCGCCTCGCTCGCCGGTGAGGTGGCCCGCGCGCACCACGCCCTGCTGATGTTCGACCACTATCACGCGGTCACCACCGTGGGGCCGGATCTGCCGGTGGCTGCCGACCCTGGCGTCCCGCCGCCGTTGCGGCACGGCATCGAGCTGCGCGACGTGTGGTTTCGTTACTCGCCGGAGCATCCGTGGGTGCTGCGCGGCGTCGACCTGCACATCCCCGCCGGGCACGCGGTCGCCCTCGTGGGCCTCAACGGTGCGGGCAAGTCCACTGTGGTCAAGCTGCTGTGCCGGTTCTACGATCCCACGCGCGGCACGATCCTGTGGGACGGCGTCGACCTGCGCGATCTGGACGCCGCCGCGCTGCGGCAACGCATCGGCGCGGTCTTTCAGGACTACATGTGCTATGAGATGACCGCCGAGGAAAACATCGGGCTCGGCGACCCGGCCGCGCTCGGCGACCGGGAGCGCATCGAGGGCGCCGCGCGGCGGGCCGGCGTGCACGACACGGTGGCCGCGTTGCCCCGGGGATATGAAACCCTGTTGTCCCGCATGTTCTTCATGGAGTCCGATAAGGACAACCCCGAGACCGGTGTGGTGCTCTCCGGCGGGCAGTGGCAACGGCTCGCGTTGGCCCGCGCGTTCCTGCGCGACCAGCTCGATCTGATGATTCTCGACGAGCCCGCCTCCGGACTCGACGCCGAGGCCGAGCACGCGATCCACTCCTCGCTGCGCCGGCACCGCACCGGACGCACAAGCCTGCTCATCTCGCACCGCCTCGGCGCAGTCCGCGACGCCGACACCATCGTCGTGCTCTCCGACGGCCAGGTGGCCGAGCAGGGCAACCACGCCACCCTGCTCGGCTCCGGCGGCGAATATGCCCGCCTGTTCTCGCTACAGGCCTCCGGCTACCAACCCGAGGGCCACGTCGATCGATGAAGGCGCATGCTTGCTTGTGCGCACTATCGTGAGTCGTCATGCGCAAGGTCTTGGCGGTGGTCGGTGCGATTCTGGTCGTGGTCTGCGTGGTGAGGGTCATTCTCGGCTTCGTGCAAAGCGTTGACGAGGTCAACCGATGGGACGCCGCGGTCGGCGACTGCGTGGCCGAAGACATGACGCAGGAGGTGCGGATCGTCGCGTGCGACGATCCGCAGGCCCGGCGACGGGTGGTCGGGCGGGAAATCAGACCGACCCCGGCGACCGAACAACTGGTCAATGAGGCATGCGCTCCCTATGCCACGGCGGAGGATGTCTTCTGGCGCACCCTAGCGAGCGACCAGGTGCTGATCCTGTGCCTGGAGACCGTCCGGCGGTGAATCCGCGCCCGTGCGCTAGTGTGACGTCTCAGATTTGAGTTTCTGTTTGTTCAGGGCGACGCGGCCGTCCGGCCCGGCCCGGTTTGAGGCAGCTGCGCTGGGTGCGAGCCGATGCCTGTGACGCTGCCCTGCTGGCGCAAACCGCGAGCCTGCGCCCCGATCTGCCTGTCCTGCAACCAGTGGATGAGTTGCCAATCGAGCTGAGTCTGCTCATTGGCCGGTGGACCGAGCTGAGCAGTGACCGGCTAAGTGCGATCCAGCGGTTGCGGTATCTGCTGCGTGGGATCAGCCCAGCGCTGGAGCAGGCGATGGATGTCCGCCGTCTTGGCTCGCTGACCATTCTTGGGTTCTGGCAGTCACCGGCGGCGATCCGCACCGGCGGCGATCCGCACCGTCGGCGGCCAGTATCGTCCACTCCGCTTCGCTAGCCGCGACGTCTCACGATGTCGCGGGTTTCACATTGCCGTACCTCTTGCAATAGTGTGTGTCACACACTAACGTTTGAAGCATGCCTGACGGCGAACTACACGCCCTACATCAACAAGAGCTTCGCCGGGGCACTATCGTCCTGGCGTGCCTGCTCATCCTCAAGCGGCCCAACTACGGATATGCCCTGCTCGACCGGCTTGAGCGGCACGGGTTCGCGGTCGAGGCCAACACCCTCTACCCGCTGCTGCGCCGCCTCGAGAAGCAAGGCCTGCTCACCAGCGACTGGAACACCGACGAGTCCCGGCCGCGCAAGTTCTACCGCACCAGCCGCGAGGGCGCGGCGCTCGCCGATGCGCTCAGTCTCGACTGGGACGAGATGTACTCCGCATTCCAGACCCTGAAAGAGGAGTCATGACCGCCACCACCCCCACCCTCACCGACCGCTACGTCGACGCCCTCGTGAGCAGGCTGCCGGTCAAGCAACGCACCGATATCGAGCAGGAGTTGCGCGCCTCGATCTCCGACGCCGTCGAGCACCACATCGACGCGGGCAAGGACCCCGCCGACGCGGAGCGGGCCGTGCTCACCGAGCTGGGCGACCCGGCACGCCTGGCCGCACGCTACACCGACCGCTCGCTCCAGCTGATCGGCCCGGCGGTCTACCTGGACTACATGCGGCTGCTGACCACGCTGCTCGTCATCGTCGTGCCGGTGGTCGCAGCGGTCGCGGGGTTCACGAAGCTGCTCAGCGGGCAGGCCGCGGGCATCGTCATCACCAGCACGCTCGGCGCCGCGGCCACCACGGCCATCCACATCGCCTTCTGGACCACGCTCATCTTCGCCTTCATCGAGCGCTCCAGCGAGCTGCGGTCCGCCACCGCTCGCCAATGGACACCCGACCACCTTCCGGAGCCGTCACCCACGCGCCGTCCGCACGTGGCGACGATGATCGCCGAGATCGTCATGGCCGTGTTGTTCGCCGCGTTCCTGTTGCTCTCGCGCACCATGAGCACGCAAACCGACGCCAATGGCGATCCCATCGAGTTTCTCTCGCCGGCGCTGTGGCGAGACGGCCCGCTCTATGCGCTGCTGGGCATCATGGCCGTGGGCCTGGTCGTCACCGTGGCAAAGACCTACATGCACTGGAGCGCCCCAGTGGCGGTTGCCGGCCTGGTGCTCAACCTGGCCGCCGCGGCCGTGCTCGTCTGGCTCACCTCATATGACCAGCTGCTCAACCCCGCCTTCATGACGGCCGTCGGTTGGCCGGCCGATGTCGACCGATGGATCGACCTGGGCCTGCTCATCGCGGCCGGGATCGTTGCCCTGCAGGGTGTTGCCGAGACGGTCGCCGCGTTTGTCGCCAAGTCCTTCGCGCGGCCCGATTGGCGGGCGCTGACGCACCGGGTCGTCGATGACATCGCCGAAGGCCTGCGCCGCACCAAGGCATGACCCGATCCTAAACGGTCACAACGGTTTTCAGGCCGGTCACGGAGGCCGCCACCTCGAATGCGGTGGCGGCCTCCGTGAGCGTAAACCGTTCGGACACCAGCGAAGCCAGGTCCACCGCGCCGCGGGGTCACGAGGTCGATCGCGCGTGGCGCCCGGTCACGTCCGCGTTTGTTGTCCCAGTGCCACCGTGGTGGTGGTGCTGGACTCCCGACACCGCTGGAGTCCAGCACCACCGCCTTCTAGTGGAACTTGTATCGCTTGTACTTCCACCCCGTTGGGGGTTTGCGGTTCGTCCACTTATAGCGCAACCATTTCGCCAAGCGCACGAACGCGACTCCCGCCAGACCCAGAGTCAGCTCGATGGCAGCCACGAACCCTGCCCCTGTCCCTGCCTGGAGCCCTTTGGTGATGTTGCCCCCAGCTCGCACCGGCGCCTCGGAGATTTTCTTCCGCCTATTGATGCTTTCGGCCTGTTCGTTGGCTTCGTCGGCGAGCTTGTTCCGCCCTCCGCGCGGGGGGAGCTTGACCGGGCAGGTGCAGTCACCATCGCGGTCCTTCAGCGGCCTGGCTGTTTTGCCGTCGTGACCGGGCACGGGGCACGCCCCCGCCTTGTTGTTGTGGACGAGGACGGGCGTTTCGGCCGCGACGATGTAATAGGTGTGCGGGCCGGCGACCGTGAGATCGTTCATCCACTTCAGGCCGATCGTGTTGTCGACCTTCGTGACGACGACGGTCTTGCCATCGGTGTCCCGCAGGCGATGTCCGACCTTCAAGTCCCCCGCGTGGACCCACGCGCCCGCCGTCTCGTCCCAGAACGGGTGGTTCGCCGTGGTGCTGATGGTGTCGGTCGTCTCGTCGCCGTCGACCGCCGGATCGGGATCGACCGTGACCGTCAGCTCGGTGAGCTCCTGGTCGAGGTTTTGGTGCAGATCGACGACCTCGTATGGGCCGGTTTCCCCGGTCTCGGGATCCGTGGCCACGACCTTGTCGCCGAGTTCGACCTCGCGGATGGCCTTGTGACCGCCGTCGGCCATGAGCACCGGCGTGGCCGGGTCGAAGCTGTGGCAGTTGGCCTTCGATGTGCTGGGGGTGTCGCCGCGTTTGCCCGCGCCCTTGGCGGCGCCCACGGCCTCGTCGGCGTGCTTGACCCCCTTCACCGCCGCGCCGATGGCCCGGCCGCCCGGGACCATGTCGGCGATGCCCATCGCGCAATCGCCGCCCTTGCCACCCTTACAGCTCTTGTAGGTTTCGATCGCACCGACCGCCGTGGACGCGGCCCCGAGGAAGGGCGCGGCGATCTGCAGCGGCGGGATCACCGAGCAGGCCATGGCCGCGACCCCGAGGACGGTGGAGATGGTGCCTGCCTTGTCGTGTACCCACTTGCCGACCGACTTGGCCGCTTTCTTGACCGTCGACGCGACCTTCTTCACCACGCTGGTGACCTTGTTGACGGCTTTGTCGAGCCACTTGGGCCACAGGCCGTCCGGGTCGCTGGCGGTGACCGGGGCGTTGTTGGCGTAGTTGTACCCGTTCATCTGCTGCGGGTCCTTGATGTCGATCACCGGATCGACCGAGATGAACCTGCCGATGAGCGAGTCGTACTCACGGGCGCCGAGGTGGGTCAGGCCCGTGTTGTCGTTGGTGCCGCCCACGAAACCCTTGTCCATCGCCGACGGCCACGTGCCGACCGTCTGGCGCAGCGCGCCGAACGGTGTCTCCCGCCGGATCGAGGTGGCCTGCCCGACCGCCTTGACCGAGATCTGGGCCGTGCCGTGGTGGTCACCGACCAGCCACACCACCCCGTCAGCCGCGGTCCGCATGGCGATGGTCAAGTCGCCGTGGGTGTAATAACGAACGCCAACCTTCGTCGCGCCGGCGGTGGTGAAGCGCAGTTCCTGACCGGGCAGATATAGCGTCTTGCCCGTGGGATCTTTGCGAATCAGCCGGTTGCCGTCCGCGTCGTAGATATATGACGTGGTACCGGTAGAGTCCACGCTTGTCGCGAGGCGGCCCTCGGCGTCCCAGGTCATGGTCTGCACGCCGCCACCGGGCGCAGGCCGTTCGATCATGTTGCCCGCGTCGTCATATTTGTAGACGGCGGTGTTGGCGGCGACGAGTTGGTGCTTCCCGGCCGCGATCGTGTAGGTGGTCTTCTTGTCGCCCGTGGGTGTGGCGTGCTCCACCAGCTCGGTGCGGCTGCCGGCCGCGTCATAGCTGAAGCTGTGCCAATACTTCGACGGCCCGCCGAGCGCACCTGCCGTGGGGTCGGGCCGACAGTCGCCATTGGACGGTGTCCACGCGTCCTTCAGCTGTCGCAGGTGGTCGGTGCGGAAGCACTGGTGATCCCCGGCCACCAGATCCGAGATCTTGACTACGTTACCCGAGGCGTCGTACTCGAACCGCTGATCCGCCACATCCGTCGGCGCGGTCTGCCGGCTGGTCCAGATCTGCCGGAGCCGGCGCGTGTCGGTCTCGTAGGAGTGGGTGATGTCGACCAGCTCACCGTCGTTGTTGCGCAGATGTACCGCCGACACCTCGCCGAAACTGGTGTACTGCGTGCCGGGCGTGCCATCGATCAGGTCCGCTACATACGTCGACGCGTCCAGGCTCGTGCTCAGTGTGCTGGCCTTGCCCCAGGCGTTGTAGCCGTGGGTGAGCTGCTCCATCGGCAGGTCGCCGAACGCGGGCAGGCGCGTGGTCGCCGACGAGCCGTCCGCGTGATACGTGTAGGTATAGCTGTAGGAGCCACCCAGATCCGGGTCGGCGATGGTGTATTTCGTGCCGGTCGGATGGTAGTCGAGGGTGTAACCGGTGTGCTCCTTGATGTACTGCCCGCCCGCGTCGTGCCGGATCGTCTTGACCAGTTCCCCGTACACCGCGGTGCCGTTGGAAAGCGTGTCGTAGACCCATTCGGCGCGCACCGGTCCGGTCCCGTCCGCGCCGTCGTGCGACGAGCGCTTGCGGCCCAAGGCGTCGTACCGATACGAAATCCAGTCGCCGTTGCCGTCGCGCGTGGCCTCGATGTCGCCGGCGTCGTTGTGCCGGGTCAGGGTCGTGCCCTTGTCCGGGTCGATGTTCTCGATCTGCTTGCCCTGCAGGTCGTACTTGTACTGCCAGACATTGTTCGCCGCATCGACGATCTTTGTCATCTCGTCCTTGCGGTTGTACTCGAACACCGTCTTGTCGTAACCGGTGTCGCTGCCGGCCGTGAACCCGGTCCGGTAATCCCGCCGCTCGACCGTCTTGTCATCGGCGTCAATGATCGTCGACGTGGCGGTGCCCCCGGCGGGCGGCGTGACATCCGTCCGGTCGCCGCCGTAGCGGGTCGTGGTCCGCCACTTCTCCGTCCCGCCCGGACTCGCCGGTGGCCCGTCCACCTTGTGGATGACGGCGGTCTCGCGCCCGGCGCCGTCGAACTCGACCACTTTGAACGACGGGATGGTCCCGGTCGGCTGGAAGATGTCCACGCTCGGCGCGACCGGCCGACCCGACGAGTTGTAGGCCACGTACTCGTCGTGTGTCTTGAACGAACGCCCGGCGCTGTCGTAGAACGTGTCGGTGATGACCGCGGACCCCGCCCCTCGCTCGTCGGGCTCCTGGGTCTGGCGTAGCCGCAGCAGGCTGTCGTGCAGTTTGTAGCTGACGATGTAGTCGCCGGCTGGGTTTAGTCGCTTCGAGATGACGACGGTGTGGGCGTTGTTGCGGATCAGGTACTCGTAAACAATGCTGGGCGTCGCCGTGCGCGCCCGGTTGGGCAACCACACCTGGGTCAGCCGGCCGAGGCCGTCGTAGCCGAACTCCACCTTGCGCCCGTTGACATCCGTCGTCGACTTCGGCAACCCGAACGCGGGCTCCAGCGCCGTCAGTTTCGGTGTCCAGTTGAGGTGGTTAACCTCAGACGTGCCCGTGACCGGCCCGCCGGTCGCCGGAGTGTAGGTGGTTGTGGTCTTCGCCCCCCGCACATCCCACGATTCCAGCACCCGGCCGTGGATGTCGTGCGTCGCCCGGCTGGACACGTGATAGGTCGGGGCCCCACCGTTGTACGCCTTCAGCGTCTCCGTCTTGCTCACCAGCCCACGGCTCGGCACGGTGGTCGTGTCCCCCGACGTCCACGCCGCCTGGTCGTACGAAGTCTTCGTGTCACTGATCACGTCGTCGTCGGTGAGCCCACCGGCCAACGCGCGAGCGCAGTCCACGGCGAACACCCGCACGCGCGCCGTCTCGTCGGTGAGCCAGGCGGCGGTGTTACGCACGTAGTCGGTCAGCGTGCACTTCTCGTCACCCGCGACCGGCTCGCCCCGGTCCTCGGTCTTGACCGCCATGCCGTACGCGTCGAACTGGAGGACCGCCGTTGAGGTTGTCCGATGTGGACGGCCCCTGTCGAGCGCCGTCCTGGTGTGGGTGGCGCTGCTGTTGACGAAGCGCGCGTGCACGGTGGCGCCGTCCAGCGTGCGGGTCGCGGTCGGGGCCGACTGCCATGGTTCGACCACCGTGGCCGAAACCTCGTTGGCGCCGTTGTAGGTGATGGTCTCGCGCACCTGCCCGGCGAACGCGTCCTCGTCGTTGACGGCCGGGATGTTGCCGATCGCGATGGCGGGCAACTGCACGTTGCGTGTGCCCGACGGCAACTTGTCACCGTGCATGCCACGGAAATAGCGCCGCTCCTCCACCGTCTGCGGCCCATCCGTACCGTCGCCCTTGACCGTGCGCACAGCACCATAACCACGCCACACCGACCACGTCTTGTACTCCTTCTTGATCATCCCGTCTTCGTCGGTGTAATGCCACGCCGCAGCACCCACATAGTCGTAATGCGTGAGCGCACGCGACGACGCACCGAAGATGTCGGCCTCCACCACATCCGTGACCACATACTTGTGGAAGAAATCGTTGATCGGATTGGTGTGCCCCGGCGGAATCCACCTCACCGGATAACACCGCAGGCCGTTGTCCTGCAACGCACTCTGGTTGGGCATGCGCGAACCCGGCACACAATCCTTGGCCGAATACGTCACATCAAGCTTCCCACCCGCCTCTGACGTAATCGTCCTGATCCGGAACCGGTTCATCGCCGGATACTGATCCCCCGCCGTGTCCACCCGATTCGGAAGATACTGCCCGGTGAACGTGATGTCCGGAATCGTCGTGCGCGGGCCCACGTCACCATCCGGCGAACCCACATGCGTGATCTTCTCCAGCCACAAAGCCGGGGTGATGCTGTCGGTCGGATCCGGGAACGTGTGCGTGAACGCCCACTCCTCCACATCACGATAAGCAGAACCACCCCACACCTGCGTCTTGACCCCGACCAGCCGCTTCTTCGTCCAAAACGACGGCGCCGTCTGCGTCAGCGCACACGTCACAGCCGTGCACTCCTCGTCGAGCGGGACGTCGGGCCAATTCTTCTTATCCGCACAGTTAGCCAGACACCGGTCCGCCACGGTGAACAACACCTGCATCGGCGCCGGCCCCGCCGAACCCGTCCGCGTCCCATACTCAATCTTCTGCAGGTATCCGTCGCGGTCGTAGACCGTGTCGTCCTCGACCTTGTTGTTACGCCCGTACTTGTTGGTCTCCTTCACATACGTCAACGACATCGTGTTGCCGTGCACGTCCACGACGTGGTCGAGCTGCCAGCGGTACGCCTGGTTGCAGTGCGACGCGGCAAACGACGACTGGTGACACGGCTCGCCGCTGTGGTTGCCGAACACGGTCGACACCAACGTCGCATTGGACCCGGCACGCCCACCGAACCACCACTGCGTGCCGTCCGGCGTGGTGGCCACCCACCACTCGCCGTCGTTGTCGGGGTTGGAGCCGCCCGTGTTCGGGCCTCCGGTCCGGCGTTCCACCTTCGTGCCATCGTCTTCGCGCAGATGCCAACGATTGCCCGCGCCCTTGATCAGCTCGCCGGCATGGCCGGAGAAGGAGATGGTGGCGTTGTCGGTGTCCCAGCACTGATCACCGGTCTTGGTGGTGTTGTTGGCGCCGTTGCCCATGTCTTCCGAGCACGTGTTGTAGCGCCGCTCCACATAGCCGGGATGCCACTCGAAGCCCTCCCCGATCCACGACGGCTGATTGTTGGCCGACGCCATGCGACCGTCCACACTCGACGACGAGTAGCCCAGCGCGATCGAGGGTGCCGGCCCGTTGACGGCCGGCGGAACCCGCAGGTCGTACGACCACGAGAAGTCGCCGGTGTTGCCACCCGCGTTCCACGTAGCCGACGGCGACAGCGAGGTCGCCTTGTAGTCACCGGTCGAGCCCGCGGGCGCCGCGGCCAGAGCCACCAGCGCGCCGCCTTCAGTGCGGTTGAGCACCGGCTCGTCGGCCGCCGTCGGACCGTGCACCGGGCTCGCCTTCGTCGACGCGCCCGTCACCCCGACCGTGGCGGTCACGGTCGCGCTCCGCGCGTCGTTGACCGAATCCAAAGGCGTGGGCTGGCAGGCCGGCGCGGTCGGGGTGGTCAGGGCGCACTCGGGCAGCAGCATAAGGCGCAGCCGGTGGGCCCAGTCCCCGCCGTAGGCATGCCGGAACCCGGCATACCCGACGGAAACCCGCACCGGCCCGGCCGCCGCGACCTCATCGGCCCGGCTCACCCGCAGCAGCACGCCATCCACCCCGGCCGCCCTGGCCTCGTCCCGGCCGAACGCGTGCACGCGTGCCTGCGCCAGCGCCGACGACTCCACCGTCACCGGAAGGTCGCCCGCAGCCACCGCCGCCGCACCACCCAGCCTGCGCTCACGCGCCGACGGCAGCACCACGTCCACAGTGGACCTCACCGGCCACACCGGATCGGCGGCTTGGAAGGGCCGCCCCGTGCTTTCCGGCTCGACCCGCTCCGGCCGCACCGACTGACCGAAGATCTTCGGCTCTTCCTGCGCCTTGGGCGGCTTGTATGGCGCGGCCGTTGCGGGCAGCGCGTGGGCGGACGTCGACAGCAGCGACACGATGGCCACCACGGTGACGCTCCAGACCCATTTGCGCGGACTCATGAGGCACCTCCGGTGCGGTAGATCTCGACCTCGGCGAACTGCATGTATCTCAGGGATGTGCCGACGACGCGCAGTTTGGAAGCCATGCGGGTGTCGAAGACGAACACCTCTCCGGCGCCGTTGGCCGGCCTGGGATAGTTGTCGCGCTCGATGACCGCGAACCACTGATAGCCGTCCCAGACCTCGATGGTGAAGTTGGCCGGGAAGTTCTCCCCAACGTGCCCGGAATCGGTGCGCGGGAAGAGCACGACGCGGTTGACCTCCTGTCGCGGGAAGCTGAACTCGACCCACTCGGTGTGGTCCACATCGAGCTGGGAGTACGAGCTGGCGCCCATCGGCCCGCGGACCCCGTCGTTGACGGCTCGCGGAGACCAGCCCCACTGCTCGGTCGTGGACGAGAACGCGGCCGGGCGGCAGCTGGCCAGGTTCGGCCCGAGCAGCTCCGTCGCGAGTGGAGTGACCGGTGCGAACAGCTCGACCTCGGCGAACTGCATCACGGTCAGCGACGTTCCGGTGATGCGCAGCTTGCTGCCGCCCGTCACCGGAAACGAGAAGCTCTGCACCGCACCGGTCGTGGGCGTCGGATGGTTGGTCTTGGTCACCACCCGGGTCCATGCGCCGCCGTTCCACACGTCGACGGTGAAGTTCGCCGGGAAGCCGGCCCCGACGTTGCCCGTGTCGGTGCGCGGGTAGAGGTCCACGCGGGAGAAGGACTGGTGCGGGAAGGAGAACTCGACCGTCTCGGTGTGCGGCGTGTCCTGGGGAGCCGAACTCCAGCCCGCCGGACCACGCACGCCGTCGTTGATCGCGGGCAGCCTCCAGCCCCAGATCTCCGGGGCGCTCGACGATGCCGTGACCGTCATGCAGTTGGCGAGGTTGGGGCCGATCGTGTCGGCGAGCACCCCGACGTAGGCTCGCACCTGGTCGATGTCGCCCTTGAACGGGCCCGCCGCCGCGCCGCCGAGCCGTTGACGGCCCAGAGCGAACACACCGCCGCCGTCAATCGCCGTCACGGAGGGGGAGGCCGATTGCGCCACCCCGTCGACGTGCAGGCGGGCCCGCTTGGCGACCGCGTCATAGGAGCCGACGAGGTGCACCCACTGGCCCGGCACGGCCTCCTGGTCGGACAGGACATCCACTATGGACGGTGCGGTGGCGCTGTCCACGCGGGCGAGGGAGAAGACCCATTTGTTGCCGGGCCCGCTGTAGCCGAGCATGAACGCCGCCGTGTTCGCGGCGTCCTGGCTGACCGCCGCCTGCCTGACCCCGTTGGCAGCGGATAGCTTGACCCACGCCTCGACTGTGAAGGACTGGTCGGTGTGCAGGACCGGTGACGTGGTCGCCATGTGCTGGTTGACGCCGTTGAGCCGCAGGCCTTGGCCACCACCGTGCCCTGCGTCGTTGACAATCACGTCGCCGATGTTGGGGATGTTGTGGTAGTTCAGGTCGTGGAACAGGCCCGACACGTCGGTGTTGGGGTCGGGGCAGCACTCCAGATTCCACTTGCCGACCAGGCCGGTGCCCAACCGTCGCGGGTCTGCGAGCGCAGCGACCTCCTCGCCGAAGACGTGCCGGTTCCACACCTGCACCTCGGCCAGCGAGCCCGCGAACGACCTACCGATGACCAGTTTTGCCGTGGTGTCCCAGGTTATTGCGCCCGTTGCCGCGCCTTCTTCGCGGCCGTCCACATAGATGCGCAGGGTATCGGTCGCCGCATCGTATGCGCCCGCGATGTGGGTCCACACGTTGAGTTGTGGCGCGCTCAACGACTGCGCGGTCTTTACCGCCCCATCGTTGTTGGTGGTCACGAAGGCCCATCGGTCGGTGGCGTTGTCGAAGCGGAGCTCGAACGCGGAGCGGTTGGTGTCGCGCTGCGTCGCGATGACCCGATCGGCGCCCTTCTGGCCGAGCCTCACCCATCCGCCGACGGTGAAACTCGCAGACGTGTCCATCAGGTCGTTTGTGTCGGCGTAATCGTCCGTCCCGTCAAGGGAAAGCGCGGTGCGCGGGATGTCGCCCTCGACCGTGTGGATCCGGCCGGTCGCGCCCAGCGTGCCGCCGTGCAGGTCCGCAGTCCGGCCCTGGCCCGTGTTGTCGCGCAGCGTGGTCGAGCCGGCCGCGTCGGCCATGTTCCAGCGGGCGAGCGCGGGCGGGGGTGCGACGACGGTGAACTGATAGACCTTCGTCGCCTCGTTGCCCGCCCGGTCAATCGCCGTCACGGTAAGGGTTTTCGCGCCACCGGAGTACGGCGTCCAGGTCACGGTCGGGTTGGCTCCGGAGACGGTGTTGGTCGCGCCGTTGAAGCCCCACCGGTAGGAGACGACGTCGTAGGAGCTGGAAAACGTGAACTGGCCGGGCACACCGATGCCGCCGCTGGTACCACCCTGGGGATAGACGGTCGAGATCACCGTCGGCACCACCGGCTTGGTGACGTCCACCATGAACTCGCAGTTGCCCGGCATGTTGGTCACGGGCGATATGCCGTAGACGCCGGGGCGGCTCGGCGCGTCGTTGGACTGCGCGCGGAAGGTGTAGATCCCGCCGTCGGCCAAGGGCATCGTGGTGATCTGGCCGTGAGTGTTGTTCGGGATCAGGTCCTGCATGCCCCCGCCGACGTCCACAAAGGACCCCGCGGTGTTGCCCCAGCCCGTCTTCAGCGCGGCGTCGCCGCCCGAGGTGTAGCTGACCTGCCAGGTGCCCGTGTCGCCCCGCCAGCTCATCATGTCGGCCTTGCCGTCGCCGTTGTAGTCGCCCGCGAGGGGCACGTCGCTGCGGTTGACCGTCCGGTTCGCCAGCGCCGCACCGGTGTGCGCGACGTGGAAGGACTGGTTGGACGGCCGGTAGTAGGCCACGTCGTCCTTGCCGTCGCCGTTGAAGTCGGCGATCAGCGGCACATCGCCCCGCGCGCCGTGGGTTTTGAAGTTCACCGTCGAGCCGCCTGTGTAGGCCACGTACCACTCGCCGGTCCCCGGGCGCCAGATGACCGCGTCATCCTTGTTGTCGCCGTTGATGTCGCCGGCCAGCGGGACGTCGCCCGCCGTGCCCCAGGAGAACGCCGGCAGTGCCGAGCCATCGGTGTGGTAGATGTACCACTTGCCCTCGCTCGGGCGCCACACGGCGGTGTCGTCCTTGCCGTCGCCGTTGAAGTCGGCGGCCAGCGGGACATCCCCGGTGATGCCCCACTCGCGGAACAGGCCCGTCCCGCCGCCGGTGTAGGCGACGTACCACTTGGCCTCGCTCGGCCGCCACACCATCGCGTCGGCCTTGTTGTCGCCGTTGAAATCCCCGGTGACGGGAATGTCACCGTTGACCCCCCACTGCCGCACGGGCTGTGCCGCACCGTCGGTCAGCGACACGTGCCAGGTGCCGTCGGAGGGACGCCAAAAGGTCAGATCGTCCTTGCCGTCGGCGTTGAAATCGCCCCGCAGCGGGACATCCTTGTACTTCCAGCGGGCGTAGGCGAAGTGCAGCTGCATGGTGTCGCCGTCGCCATCGGTCGCGTGCGCGCGCAGCGTCGGCGTGAACGTGGCGATCGCGGGACGGTTGTCGCCGGCGACGCAGGGCTTGCCGTCGACGGTGAGGTTATTGGGCGTGGCGGGCCGGATGTTGACCGGCACCACCAGTTTCGCGGTGTGCGCGTCGTACTTCTTCCAGGCCTCGGGGTTGGGCTCGTCCACGGCGCGCAGACCGTAGGTTGCCCACGCCCCGCCGGTGTCGGCGAGCTGTTCCATTTCGGCCTGCAGCGTCGGGTGCGCGAATTCGCTGTACTTGCGCTGGGATTGGCACGACTCGGTCAGGTGCGACGCCGACGCGTGCAGCCAGTGAACGTGGTTGTTCGACCAGTCGGTGCCGGGGCCGAGCGTCGCGTTGATGCGCCGCAGCTCCGTCCAGTGGGCGGTGCACGACTTCGAGTGGAGCAGGTCGATGGAGAAGACCACGCCGGGCAGGACCTGCTTGCCGCTCAACTGCGAGGTGTCGAACTGGAACAGCGACCGGTATGTGTCGGTGAAGCCGGGAGCCTTGCCGACCTTGGCGCAGTTGGTCCCGGCGGGATGGCTTCCGGAGCAGTCGGTCCGGTCATAGCTCCAGTAGGACTGTGTCTGATGCGCAGCATTGATCATGGTCCAGGCGACGGTGCCGAGCGTCGGGTCGACGAAAACCGGGAACTCGACCGCCGAATCGTCCAAAAGCGACGATGGCGTAGACAGGGTCAGCGTGCCCTCCGCGACCGACACGTCGATGGGGGCGACCCGTGCGGCCTCGCCCGGCCGGGCCGCCGTGCTGCGCCGGGCCCGCATCCCGCGGGGATTCGGCGTCGCGGAGTCCCAGGCCAGCGGCGCGGGCGCGACGAGGATGGGCTTACCGGACACATCGACAGCACGCAATCCCCCGTTGTCGTCCCGCTCCCAGCGCGCGCCGGTGGTGGCGAACCGCACGTCGCGCAGGGCCGGATTGCGTGCCGCGGTGGCATCCTTGACCACGAGCACCTCGGAGAAGCCGGTGTGCAGCGCGGTCAGCACGAGGTCGACGCCCGGCAGCACCTCGGGATAGGTGGCGGTGGCGCCGTTGACGATCGGGCGCGGCAGCGTGCCCGGCCACGCGATGCCGAACTCGCGTCCGCTCACCAGTGGGCCGGTCCCGCCGCCGGAGAAGGTCAGCGGCACGGCCACGGCGGCCGGCGACAGCGTGCCGTCGGGATTGGACAGCAGCGTGGCGTCGAGCGCGGACCAGGTACCGTCCCGTTTGCGGGCCCGTTGGGGATGGGCGGCCAGCTCGAGGACGCGCGTCCCATCCGGATTGATAAATTCTTGATTTTTCTCGGTACGGTGTGCGAGCACCTCGACCCGGGACGAGCACCGCCGGGCCATCTCGGCCGCCGACCTCACATCGGCCGCCTCACCGGCGCAGGCGACCGGTCCCGGGGCCGCGCCCGCAGGCGAGCCGGATAACGGCACCCCCGCACCGATCAGGACGGCGAGTGCGATTGCGCAGAGCCAACGACGCGGCGACATTTGCGGGTCCTCCCGAGGATTGCCGAGGAGATCGATCGGCATAGACCTACCAGGAGCTGCTGCCAATCCGCTTTCAGAACGCTGTCAACGCTTTCCCACAGGGACGACGGCGCGTCCGCTTAGTCGACCATACAAATCGGTAGATGTAGCGATATTGTGCGCTGTGAACCCACCTTTACTTGACGTTGACTCGCGCTTCCTACGGTGGGCCACATGGGAAGCGCTATCGGCGAGTCGTCATTGGTGCTCAGCGTCGAGCAGCTCGTGGTGCTGGGCGGGTTTCTCGGCGAGCCGGTGCCGGGGTATGTCACCAGCGCGCTGGAGGAGCTGACCCGCGCGCGGCGCGAGGCGACGCTGACGATGGCGCGACAGTCGTTAGTGGAGCGTGGGATTCTCATCCCGGGCGAGCCGTTTCGCATCCCCGTCACGGCCGCGCGCCTGCTGGAAATCGCGTGCCGCCCGGCGATATCCGTGATGATCCACCGCGGCAAGGGTCCACATTGGTCTTCGCGCACGGTGCGCATCGCCGGGGTACCGGACGCGTCCGTCGAGTTGTTGTCCGACGGTGACGCGTTCCGGCTGACCCCGCTGCACACCGAACGGCTGCCGGAGCGGATCGCGATGCGGTGCAGGCTCGCCGCGACGCCCGCGCCCGCCGGAGCCGGGGTGACGCTCCCGTTGAACGTGCTGCGGGAAGCCGCCGCGACCGGTGTCCCCGACGCGGCCATCGCGCTGCTCAAAGACGGCGGGGCGCCGGAGGCCACCGCGGAATCGGCGGGAGCGGCACTGGCCGCCGGAGAACGGTTCGCCGTGAGCATCGTGATGCGCGCGGGCGCCGGTCAACGCACCGGATTCGAGATCGCCTGGGCGGTCGCGCCCGATGGCTATTGGCTGCTGCCACCCGCGGCCACGCCCATGGGCGGTGGCGGCGGCAATGGAAACGGCGACGACGCGGACGATCTCACCGCCAAACTCGTGCCAGCCGGGGGCGACGACGTGCTCGACGCCCTGACCAAATCACTTCATATCGATTCCTAGGAGGAACCGTGCCCACCATCGGCGGAGAACTCGACCAGCTGGCCGCGCTGAAGGCCACCTTCGACCGGCAGTCGGGAATGGTCGCTGACGTGCTCAGCACCATTCGCGGCCAGCTCGGCAACACCTACTGGGAGGGCCCGGCCGCAGCACGCTTCCGCGAGGCGTGGCAGAGCGACTTCGAGCCGATGCTGCAACGGTTGCAGCAGCAGATGGGCGAGGCCGCCACCGAGATCTCGCGCCGCCGCGACGCCCTGATGAAGGCCGGCTCCTAAGCCATGCCAGCCGATCCGGCACGGCTCGAAGAGCTCGCCCGGGTGCTGCTCAACCGGGCCGACGACCTCTACTACCTGGGCCAAGAGCTGGTGCGCCACGGGGACAGGGCCAAGTGGCGCTGCGCCAAGGCCACCCGGTTCCGCCAGTCGCTGCGCGGCCGGCGCGCCGAGGCCATGCGGCTGGCCGTCCAACTGCGTGACCTCGGCCGCTGGCTGCGTGCCCAAAGCCAGCAGGCCGCGGCCGCGTCCACACCCGACGGCGCCGCTCCCGCACCGGCGCCGATGCCGAGGAAGTCCACCTGATCATGGCCGAACGCATCGTCATCGACACCGACGACCTTCGCGAGGTGTCTCGCGTGCTGCAGGGCGCGCTCCAACGGCTCGGCGACATCCGGCTCGATCTGGCCCGTGCCGCCGTGGAGCTGCAACGCGACGCGGGCGCGCACACCGGGTACCAACAGGTGATGGCCGGGCTGGAAAGCCTTGGCGCACAGCTGACCGCCGACCATGACACCCTCGCCCATGAGGTGCTTGCGTTGGAGGCGGAGGAGGGACTGCCGCCGGCCAACGCGCCCAAGCAGACCGAGCCCGCGCCGCAGCAGCCGCACGGCGACAAGCAAATCCCGGTCTGGATCCTGCGCCTGGTCAACATGGTGCGCCCCGCGCCCGAGCCATGGGACAAGCCGTGGGTCAACGCCGACGGCAGCATGCCCGCACAGCCCAGCGCCGCTGCGAGGGCCGGTTTCGGTGTCTCGTGGGAGGAACGCGGCAGGTTCGACAGCGGCATCGTCTCTGGTTCGGGAGTCGCGAGCGCCTCGGCGGGCGGCTGGGCGTACGGCGAAGCCGACCACCGCGTCGACGAGAAGGGCAACCACCATGTGTCCGCGAAGGCGGGTGTCGGCGGCGAAGTCACCGCACACGCCGAGGGCCGCATCGACGCCGGGCCCGTGCACGCGCAGGGTCAGGCCGATGCGGCGCTGCGCGCCAAGGCCGAGGCCGAAGCGGCCGCCTCGATCGGGCCCGACGGTGCATCGGCCAGCGCCAAGGCTTCCGCTGAGGCGACCGCGAGCGCGAGCGCCTCCGGAGAGGTGGGAGTGGACGGTGTCGGCGAGGCCAAGGGTCACGCCGAAGCGGAAGCGGGCGCCAAAGCCGATGCCGCCGGGGCCGTCTCGGTCGGCAAGGACGGCGTCTCGGCCAGCGGCGGCGTCGGTGCGGAAGCGGGCGCGGAGGCCGGAGCCGGTGTGTCCGTGGGCGGCAGTGCGGCCGCCGTCGGCACCGGCGTGGAAGTCAAGGCCGGTGTCGGCGTCGAGGTACGCGGCGGTGGCTCGCTAGGGTGGGAGAAGGTTGGCTTCGAGCTGGATCTGGGAATCGCGCTCGGCGTCGGAGCCGGGTTTTCGCTGGACTTTTCCATCTCGCCCAAGGAAATCTTCGAAGCCTTCAAGGACCCGATCGGGACGGTCGAGGGCCTGGCCAGTGGCGCCGCCGACATCGTGGGAGACGCGGCCTCCAGCGTGGCCGACGCTGTCTCCGACTTCTTCGACCCGGCGGTCGCCGACAAGCTCGAGGACGCGTCGGCTGAGGACGGTGCCGTGGGCGACCTGGCCGCAGCGGCTGCACAGCACGCCGCAGACGCTGTCGGCGCCGCGGAGCAACAGGCCGGTGCCGGCGGCCTGGCGGACGCGGCCGCCGAAGCGCGCGATGCCGCACAGCAAGCCGCAGAGGCGGCGAGCACGACAGCACAGCAAGCCGCAGAGGCCGCGGGCGACACGGCAGTCCACCAAACGGCCGCCATGGCGGGCGATCCGGTCGGCGCAGTTGCGGATATGCACGAGGCGGCGCAAACGGGCGGTGGTGCCGCGTCGAAGGGCGGGGGCGCGCCTTCGTGGGAAGGACTGTCCACTTTGCTGCAGGAGGCGCTCCTGCAGGGTACCCAGCAAATTTTGGAAAACGTCCGAGAAGTGGCGCGCGAAGTCGCCGCGATGCGCGCCCAGGCAGGCGCCGCACGTTTCCTTCTCCCCTAGTGTGACCGGAGTCCGAGCATGCAACTGACCTATCCTGGCCCGCTGTCTCCCACGCCGCCCGCGTTCCGGCTCAGCCTTCCCGCGGGGTGGGAGGAGCGTCCACATGCGACAGCCGCAGCATTCGCGGTCGACAGCCGCTCGCCGGCGGGGTTCACCGTCAACCTGATCGTGCTCCTGACCCGCGTGTTGACCGATGACACGCTGGACCAACTGATCGACCAGCTGCAAGCGGCACCCGCCGCCGGCGTGATGCAGCCAAGGTTGGAGGGTCGGCAGCGGAGCACGATAGACGGGCATGATGCCGTATTGTCCGCGCTCACGCTGACCGCGCCGAGCCTGCCTTTCCCGTTGTTCCAAGCACAGGCGGCGCTTTTGATCGGCGGGCAGACACAGCATCTGGTGCACTGCTATGCCACCTGCCCGGCCGCGGTCGCCGAACAATACGGCACGGCTTTCCGGGCAATCTTCGAAACCCTGCGCTTTGACTGAGAGAGCGCGCGGCCACCGCGCGACAACGGTGGTTGTCATGCGATGGCCGCAGGGATGGGTGCGGGATCAAGCCGCGATGGTCCTCAGCTCGGCCCGTCCACTACAGGTGACCGCGCCGACGTTCTTGAAGTAGATCCGGAGCTCGCGCTCAGAGGATCCATCAGTGTTGATGCGCTGTTGGTAAACCACGCGCGTGACCTCGAACTGGCACGGCTCGGGCCAGCTGCCCTGGGGCGCCACTCCGACCAGGTAGGCCGAGGTGACGGGATTGGCGTTGTTCCAGCTCCCGATCCGGGTCCCGCCGGGACCCGTGCTGGAGATGGCGAAGGTGCGGGAGACACTGGTGGAGCCGAGCCGTATGTCGGTCTGACAGGTGACGCTGCCCACGTTCTTGACCTCCACCCAGAACTGGCGGAGATCGCTCCCGGGCTGCACATACCAGGAGCGTGTGGCCTGGAACTTGCAGTCCGCCGAGCTCGTGGCCCCGCTCGGGTTGAGCCCGGCCACCCAGTTGGTGTCCCAGCCGACGTTGAAGAAGTGCCACTGGGTCTCACCCGGGGCCATCCCGCCGGTGGAGCCTTCGACCACGCTGGTCACCGATGAGAGCAGAACCGTTGCGCCGCAATCGATAGAGCCGACGTTCTGGATGGTGAAATGAAACAGCCGCAGCCCGCCCGATCGCTGGACGTAATGGTTGCTGATGGTCTCGAACTCGCACTTGGCCGCGGTGCTGGCGCCGGCCGGGTTGAACCCGATCACATAGGTGGCGCCGGCCGAGATGCCGGACACGGTCCAGCCCTGCTTGGCACCGGCCGCGACCGTGCCGGTGAACCACGTCGCGGCGAGGCCGACCCCGCCGTTTATGGCGGGACCGAGCCCGCCCGACGCCATCGCGGCGGCCCGCACGTCACGGGATGCCGGTTCGGCCGGCCGGCCTGCCTGCGCCGTGCCGGCGGAGGCGACGAGCGTGCCGAGCACCGTCGCGGCGAGGACGGCCGCGCGGATTCTTCCTGTCATTAAGGCTCCTTCACACAACGATCCGAGCTACCCGCCCGGCGTCCACCAGGCTGCGCGGGCCGGCTTGCCATCGGCTATTCGTCCGCTAGCCGCCCTGGCAGGGGCGCATGCAATGATCGATACGTCGACGTGGGGGTGGCATGAAATGGCGTGTGCTCGGTCCGGTCGAGGCCGTGGTGCGGGGCGAGCCGTTGCCGTTGGGGCGGCCCCAGCAGCGCGCCGTGCTGGCGTACCTGCTGCTTAATGCCAATGTGGTGGTGTCGGCGGAGCAGCTCGCCGAGGCGCTGTGGGGCGGGGCCCTGCCCGCGAGCGCACGCACGCAGGTCCAGGTCTGCGTCTCCCGGCTGCGGCAGCTGACCCGTGCGGCCGATGTGCCCGATATGATCCTTTCGGATTCCGGCGGGTACCGATTCGAGCTCGCAGGCGACGATCTGGACGCACTGGTCTTCTCCACGCTCACCGCCGATGCGCGGCGGCACGCCGAGGCCGGCGAGCATGAACGCGCCGCCGTCCTCTTGCGACAGGGGCTGGCGTTGTGGCGCGGCCCGGCGCTTGCCGGCGCGTCCGCCGCGTTCGTATCGTCGGCCGCCGCCAACCTGCACGACAAGCGGCTGGCCGCGTACGAGGACCTGTTCGACGCCGAGTTCGCGCTCGGCCGGCATGCCGCCGCGGTCGCGCCGCTGCGCGAGCTGGTGTCCGAAAACCCTTGGCGCGAAAGCCTTGCCGCGCAGTTGATGACCGCGCTGGCCGGGTCGGGGCACCGGGCCGAGGCGTTACAGGTGTTCGAGCGGGTCCGCCGGCGGCTCGCCGACGAGTTGGGCGTCGATCCGGGGGCGCGGCTCGCCGAGACCCATGTGCGGGTGTTGCAGCGGCAGTCTGCGCCGAGCAAGCCCGCGTCGGCTGCCCTCAACGCCCTTCTCCCAGCTCAGCTGCCCGCCGACCTGTCCACTTTCACCGGTCGCGACCGCGCTCTCGCCGCGCTGGACGCGATGCTGAGCCGCGCTCGGGAAAGCCGCGCCATGGCGGTCGTCGCGATCGTCGGCACGGCCGGGGTCGGCAAGACCGCGCTGGCCATCCGGTGGGCCCATCGGGTGCGGCAGCTGTTCGATGGTGGGCAGCTCTTTCTTGACCTGGGCGGCTATTCTTCCGGAGCGGCACTCGCGACGCTGGACGCGTTGTCGCGCTGCCTCCGCGCGCTCGGTGTGCCGCCTGCACAGGTACCAGATAATGTCGTTGAGGCAACGAATCTTTACCGTAGCGTGCTCGCGGACCGGCGGATGCTGGTCCTGCTCGACAACGCTCGCGACACGGCGCAGATCCGGCCGCTGCTGCCCGGGGGCGCCGGCTGCCTGGTGATCGTGACCAGCCGTGGCCGCCTCGATGGGCTGGCCGCCCGGCACGACGCACAGCGGCTGTCACTGGATGTGCTCGCGCCGGAGGAGGCAACCGCGCTATTGACGCGCGTCATTGGCACCGACCGGGTCGCCGGGCAGCGGACCGCGGTCGCCGCGCTGGCTCAGGACTGTGCACGCCTGCCGCTGGCACTGCGCATCGCCGCGGCCGATCTGCACAGCCGTCCACATGAGACGGTCGATGGGTACCTGGCGCGGCTTCGCGCGGGCGAGCCGCTGACCATGCTGACGATCGGCGAAGGCGAGCAGATCGCGGTGCGCTCCGCGTTCGCGGTTTCCTACCGGACTCTGCCGTCGCGCCTGCAGCGGCTGTTCCGGCTGTTCGGCCTGGTGCCCGGTGGCGATGTGACGGTCGAGTCGGCAGCCGCGATGCTGCGGTGCCCGACCGACGAGGCGGCGGAAATGCTGTCCAGCCTCGCCGACGCGCACCTGGTGCAGGAGCGGGGGCCGGGCCGGTTCGCCACACACGACCTGCTCGGCCGCTATGCCGCCGAGCTCACAAACGCCGAGGGCGAACAACGGACATTGTGTGATTTGCTTTCTTGGTACCTGTTCAGCGTGCACTCCGCGGCTGACCGGTTGTGTCCACATGTGTTGCGCTTGCCCTTACGGCTGCCCCCGCCCGCAAGTTCGCCGATGCAATTCACCTCCCACATGGACGCTCTTGCCTGGCTCGACGGGCAACGGCACAACCTTGTCGCCGCGACACGGCATGCGGCACGCCAAGGCCTGCACGCCTTGGCCTGGTCGCTGGCGGACGCGCTGCGCGGATACCTGTGGCTGGGAATGCACACCACCGAATGGTCCCAGGTCGCGACGATCGGCCTTTCCGCTGCCCAGGCCGAGCGGAATGAGCAGGCCGAGGCGGCGGCCCGGCTCAGCCTCGCAGTCCTCAATTGGCGGCTGGAACGGTTCCCCGAGGCAATCGACGACTATCAGCTGGCGCTGGAGTCCGCGAACCGCTCGGGATGGCGCGACGGGCAGGCAACTGCGCTGGGCAACCTGGGCCCCGTCTTTCGCATGACCGGCCGGCCGCGCGAAGCCTTGCGTGTCATGGAGCAGGCGCTGGAGCTCAACTGGCGCAGCGGCCGGATCGCGGGTGTTGCCGTCAACCACAACAATCTCGGGATGGTCTGTGCCGACCTCGGGCGGCTCAGCGAGGCCGCGGAACATCATCACGCGGCGCTCGCCTTGGCGCACCAGGACGCGGTTTCCAGCCGGGCACTCATCCTGGGCAATCTGGGCGCGGTCTACCATCTGCTCGGCCGGTCGGATGAGGCGTTACAGACGCTGACCGACGCGCTGCGGCTGCACGAGCAGACGGGCAGCCGGGGCCGTGGCACGACGCTGTGCGCGTTGGCCCGGGTCCACTGCGATCGCGGCGACCGTCCACAAGCGACAAGGCTCGCCCGGCAGGCGCTCGACATGGCTCGCGAACCGGCCGAACCCCGGCTGGAAGCCGTCGCTCTGCACATCCTGGGCATCGCCGCCGGGAACGCCGGCATCCTGTTGGATGCCTTGACCCGTGCGCGCACATCCGCGGACCGCTACATCGAAGCCGACATCCTCGTGAGCCTCGCCGAACTCGGCGAGCCCGCCGCCCTCTCCTGGTGCCACGCGGCGCTGTCCATCGCACAGGACTGCGGCTATCGGGTGCTCGAAGGCCAAGCGCTCGCCGCCCGCGCCGTGGCAGAGTGCCGGATCGGCGACGTCGCCGCCGCCCGGCACAGCGCGCGGCTGGCCGCGCGATCGCACGCCGCCACGGGCCACCAGCCGGGCACGGATCGCG
>NZ_QJUG01000074.1 GCF_003426775.1 Allorhizocola rhizosphaerae
GGGCGTGATGCCGCCCGCCGTCACCGACCGGGCCGGGCTGCTTTCCGTGCTGTCGGAGGCCGAGCACTGGACGAGGCCCGTCCGCCCGGAGGGGCAGCGCCGTCCGGCCGCCAAACCGCGCCGGCGCGATCGCACCATGCTGCTGATCGTCGCCTCGCTCCCGTCCGCGGTCACCGACGAAGACCTGGCCCGCGTCACGGCCCTCGCCCAGGCGGGCCCGGCCGCCGGGCTGCATCTGGTCATCGCGGGCTGGCCGCCGATGCCGCTGCGGGCAGGTTCGCCGGTGGAGGCGCTGCAGTCCAGCACCCATGTCGCCCTGCGCACGTCGCACGCGCTGGTCGGCGGCATGCCGTTCGCGACGTCCGCTCCGCCGGCCGGTCCGAGCCCGGCCGAGGTGTGGCCGGGGCTTTCCGTGCCGGTGCAGCTCGATTCCGACCCGAGCAGCCACCTGATGCAGCATGTCAGCGGCGAGCTGGCCGATCGCCTGGCCGCGCAGGGCCACGCCCACCTCATGGACCTGCTGCCCGACCCCGATCACTGGTGGGCCGAGTCGTCGGCGGACGGTCTTTCCACGACGATCGGGCTCTCCGGCGACGCGCCCGTCTCGCTGCACTTCACCGATCTCACGCCGCACTGGTTGGTTGGCGGGCGGGCCGGCGCGGGCAAGACCGCGTTCCTGCTCAATGTCCTCTATGGACTGTGCACCCGTTACGACCCCGATGAGCTCCAGCTCTATCTGCTCGACTTCACCGACGGCGGGGCGCTGCGCCAGTTCACGCCGACCGAGGACGATCCGTCGTGGCTGCCGCACGCCATCGAGGTCGCGGTCGGTGCCGGTCGCGAGACCGGGCTGAGCGTGCTGCAGTCGCTCGATCGCGAGCTGCATCGCCGGCTTGCCCTGCTCAACGACGCCGGCGTGGCCCGCTTCGGGCAGCTTCGGGCCGCCGGAGCACTCATCCCGAGAATCGTCTGCATCGTCGACGAATTCAACAAACTACTATCTGGTACCGATGAAGTCTCCGTTCAGGCCGCCGCCCTCCTCGAATCGGCGGCCAGGCAGGGGCGCGCGACAGGCATTCACCTCGTGATGTGCTCCCAGGCGCCGCGCAGCAGCCCGCTTTTCGGGCAGTTTCTGGTGCGGGTGGCGCTGCCGGGCGGCGGCGATGTGCTGGAGGCCAACAACGATTCGGCGGCGAGCCTGCCGCTCGGGTGCGGGGTGGTCAACACGGCGGGCGGGCTCGGCGGGCCGCGCGGTGCGACCCGCGGGCACGAAAAGACCGTGCGCTTCCCCGACCCGCACGCTGACGCGCAGGTGCTTTCGGCTCTGCGGCAACGGCTTTGGCAGGCGCGCGAGCCATCGTCCGCGCCGCCGCTGGTGCATGTCGCCCTGCCGGTCCCGCGACCACCCGCGACCGGCAAGGAGGCACTCGCATGAACCGACAGGCACGCCCCGCCGTCGACGGCAGGCCCACCCGCGACCGGCAAGGAGGCACTCGCATGAACCGACAGGCACGCCCCGCCGTCGTCGGCAGGCCCACCCGCGACCGGCAAGGAGGCACTCGCATGAGTCGTGGACACGGGCGACGGATGCCAATCAGGGCGGCGGCATGAGCGATAAGACCGCGGCGTGGACCGAATATCTGGCGGCCGCCCACCGGCTCGACTCCGTGCGCCGCGAGGCGGCCTCGGCCGTGGCTGCGGAGGCGGAGGCGGTCGGGGCGGCGCGTTCGGAGCTGCCCACCGTGCAGGCGCGGCTGGCGATCCAGGCGGGGCGGCTGCTCGAATCGGCGCTGCAGGCCGGGGTTGCCCCGCCCACGCTCGTGCCTTCACCGGCAGAGCAGCACATCGCTGAGCATGCCGTGCAGGGCGGGCCGCATGTCGTGCTCACCGCGCTACGCCAGGCCAGGTCGGAGGTTGATGTGGCCGATGCCGCACTGTCCAGATTGGACGAGCCCGAGCCGGGGCAGATCAAGCGCAACCTTCTCGTCTACGGTCCGGCCGGCGCCGTGGCCACGCTGATCCAGGTCATCTTCGCGCTGCTGGCCGATCCGCGCACGCGCGAGTTCTACGCCATCGCCTGCGGGCTCACCATGGCGGCGCTGCTGTTCGGGGTGGCTTGGCTGCTCGTGAGTCTGGTGTTCCCACGCCGGCCCAAAACCCCGGTCATCGGCGCCATCGCCTGCCTCGCACCGGTTGTCTTCGCCGCGTTCCTGTTCATCGTCTTTTAGCTGGGTTTCGTGAAAGGCGCCGACCCCGACCAGCGCATGCCGTCGGACACCGATCTGGAGCAGGCCGCTAACGAGCGTTGATGAGGGACAGCGCCTCGGCCCGTGTCTTCGAGTCGGTCTTGTGCAGGCCACGCACCGCGCTGGTCACCGTGCGCGACCCGGGCTTGCGGATGCCGCGCATTTCCATGCACATGTGCTCGCATTCGAGCACCACGATCACCCCACGCGCGCCCAGCTGCTTCTCCAGCAGGTCGGCGATCTGCGACGTGAGCCGCTCCTGCACCTGTGGCCGCCGGGCGTAGACCTCCACCAGTCTGGCCAGTTTGGACAGTCCGGTGATCCGCCCGTCTTCCCCCGGCAGGTAGCCGACGTGCGCCACGCCCTTGAACGGCAGCAAATGGTGTTCGCACAAACTGAACACCTCGATGTCGCGCACGAGCACCAGCTCGTCGTGGTCGGCCTCGAAGGTCGTCTTCAGCACGCGCGTCGGGTCGACGCGCAGCCCGGCGAACAGTTCCGCATAGGCGCGCGCCACCCGGGCGGGGGTCTGCCGCAGGCCATCCCGGTCGGGGTCTTCGCCAAGCGCGAGCAGGATCTGCCGAACCGCCGCCTCGATCCGCTTCATGTCGACGGCGTCCTCCACCGGCACCCCGGTGGAGGACCCGTCGATGAGTCGGGCCGCGTGGAAGTCGAGCGGGTCGTCGTTCAGCTCGCGCCCGCCGTCTCGCTGGTGGCACTGGTCGTGCCGACGACCGGCGTCGGCGGGGTGCCCTTCTCCAGCTCGGCCGGTGTCTGCACCGGCGGCTGGGTGGACGGCGTGCGCTTGCCGAACCCGTTGTAGGGCGCCATCGGCGGGCGCTTGACCACCCGCTCGCAGATGCGCGCCATGTCCTGGGTGGAGATGGTCTCCTTCTCCATGAGCTCCAGGACGATGTTGTCGAGCACGTCCCGGTACTCCACCAAGATCTCATAAGCCTCGTCGTGAGCCAGCTCGATCAGCCCACGCACCTCGGAGTCGATCTCGGCGGCCACGGAGTCGGAGTAGTCCTTCTCGTGCCCATAGCTGCGGCCGAGGAACGGCTCGTCGCCGCTCGTGCCGTATTTCACCGCGCCCAGCTTGGAGCTCATGCCGTACTGCGTGATCATGGCTCGGGCGATGGCCGTGGCCTTCTCGATGTCGTTGCCGGCGCCCGTGGTCGGCTCGTGGAATACGAGCTCCTCGGCCGCGCGACCGCCCAGCGCATAGGCCAGCGTGTCGATCATCTCGGCCCGCGTCTGCGTGTATTTGTCTTCCGTCGGGAGCACGAGCGTGTGCCCCAGCGACCGCCCGCGGGACAGGATCGTCACCTTGTGCACCGGCGCGGCGTGCGGCAGTGCCCACGCCACGAGCGCGTGCCCACCCTCGTGGTACGCGGTGATCTTCTTCTCGTGGTCGGACATGACGCGCGTGCGCCGCTGCGGTCCGGCAATCACTCGATCGATGGACTCCTCCAGCGCCTCGTCGCCGATGGCGCGCCGGTCCTGCCGCGCGGTGAGCAGCGCCGCCTCGTTGATCACGTTGGCCAGGTCGGCACCGGTGAACCCGGGCGTGCGGCGCGCGATGGTGTCCAGATCCACGTCGGGCGTGAACGGCTTGCCCTTGGCGTGCACCCGCAGGATGGCCTTGCGGCCCTCCATGTCGGGCGTGTCCACCGCGATCTGGCGGTCGAACCGGCCGGGGCGCAGCAGCGCGGGGTCGAGGATGTCGGGCCGGTTGGTGGCCGCGATCAGGATCACACCGCCCTTGGCGTCGAACCCGTCCATCTCGACCAGCAGCTGGTTGAGCGTCTGCTCGCGCTCGTCGTGACCGCCGCCGAGGCCCGCGCCGCGGTGGCGGCCCACCGCGTCGATCTCGTCGACGAACACGATCGCCGGTGCGTTTGCCTTGGCCTGCTCGAACAGGTCGCGCACCCGGGAGGCGCCGACACCGACGAACATCTCGACGAAGTCGGAACCGGAGATCGAGTAGAACGGGACGCCCGCCTCACCCGCGACAGCCCGCGCGAGCAGCGTCTTGCCCGTGCCGGGCGGGCCAAACAGCAGCACGCCCTTCGGGATCTTGGCGCCCAGGGCCTGGTATTTCGCCGGGTTCTGCAGGAAGTCCTTGATCTCGTGCAGCTCCTCAACCGCCTCGTCGGCGCCGGCCACGTCGGAGAAGGTGGTCTTGGGCGTGTCCTTGCTGACCAGCTTCGCCTTGGACTTGCCGAAGTTGAGCACGCGGGACCCGCCACCCTGCATCTGCGACATGAACAGCAGCAGGAGGATCACCAGGATCGCAATGGGCAACAGGTTGAGCAGCAGCGAAAGCAGCATGCTCTCCTTGGTGACCTCGGTGTCGTACGGACCCTCGATCTTGCCGGCCGACTTGGCGTCGGCAAGCTTGGTGAACATCTGCGTGTCCGGCGTGGAGGGGTAGTGCGCCTGGATCCGGTCTGACTCTGAGTTGTCCGGCAGCTTGATCTTCTGGTTCAGCTCAAGCTGGAGCACCTGCTCCTTGTCCAGGATCAGGGCCTTCTTGATGCCGCCCTTTTGCAACTGCTCCAGGGCGAAAGACGTGTCGACGTCTTTGTAGCTCGGGCCACTGGTGAACATCTGGCTCACGAGGAATGCGCCAGCGATGACCACCAAAATCCAAAAGATGGGCCTGCGGAAGATTCGCGTTCGCTCCATGCTGCTTATCGGGTCCTGATCGTAGAGGGCCGGTGGAAAGGAATCGTCAGACGCCTCGCCACCGTCGGGTCAGCTCAGTCGAAGGTACACCGTGCGGACCCGGGGTTCATTAATTGCATGGGCGCCAGCGACGAAGCTTCAGGATTTTCACAGCAGTCTTTCGCCCACAGCGAACAGTTTAGATCATCCGGACGCCGGATAGATCACCGGGTATACACGTCCGGGCGCAGGACGCCCACATACGGCACCTCGCGATAGCGCTCGTTGTAGTCGAGCCCATAGCCGACGACAAACTCACTTGGGATATCAAAACCGACATATTTCACCGGTACCGGCACCTTGACGGCCTCCGGCTTGCGGAAGAGCGCCACCACGTCGACCGTCTTGGCCGAGCGCGACTCCAGATATTTGAGCAGCCAGCTCAGCGTCAGGCCGGAGTCGACGATGTCCTCGACCACGATCACATGCTTGCCGGCGATGTCCCGGTCCAGGTCCTTGAGGATGCGCACCACGCCGGACGACGTCGTGCCCTGCCCATACGACGACACGGCCATGAACTCCAGCTCGACCGCCGGGCCCCCCGCCGCACCCAGCGCCCGCGAGAAGTCGGCCATGAACATGACCGCTCCCTTGAGCACACAGACAAGAAGCAGGCCGTCGACCGATGCGTAATCGGCTGCGACCTGCTTCGCCAGTTCTCCGGTTTTGGCGCGCAGCTCATCCTCAGTGATGATCACGCGCTCGATGTCCGCGTCGTACCAGCCCATGTGGTCAAGACTGCCGGATGAACGGGCCCTCCGGGTGATCGGGGTCGGAATTACTCTTGATCCAGCCGAGGTTTCCGGCCACTCCGAGCACCGCAACAAATAGGACGAAGATCACGAAAGCTGTCATGAAGATAAGTTTTCTCCGGTACCCTGCGCGCCGACAGTGGCAGGAATGCCACACCCCCTAAACTTTCTGCCACCTCCACGGTAAGCTCGGTCACATGCTCACCAAAGTGGCCGTCCTCGCCCTCGACCAGATCGCTCCGTTCGAGCTCGGCGTGGTGTGCGAGGTGTTCGGCACGGACCGCTCCGTCGACGGTTTCCCGCGCTACGACTTCAAGCTGTGCACCGTGGATGGCCAGCCCGTGCGCAGCAAGTCCGGCTTCATGATCATTCCGGACGCCGATCTCGGCCCGCTGGAGACGGCCGACCTGATCGCCGTGCCCGCGCACCCGGTCACGGCCCGCCTTCCGCAGCCCGCCATCGAGGCACTGCAGCGCGCCGCCGAGCGCGGCGCCTGGCTGATATCCGTCTGCTCGGGCGCGTTCGCGCTGGCGCAGGCCGGCCTGCTCGACGGTCGCCGCTGCACGACCCACTGGTTGTATGCCGACGAGCTCGCGCGCAACTATCCGAAGGCCGAGGTCGTGCCCGACGCGCTCTACGTGCAGGATGGCCGGGTCATCACGAGCGCCGGGACGGCCGCGGGCATCGACGCCGCCCTGCACCTGGTGCGCCAGGCGCACGGCCAAGGCATGGCCACCAAGCTGGCCCGCCGCATGGTGGTGCCGCCGCACCGCGCGGGTGGGCAGACCCAGTTCATCGAGGCGCCGATCCCGGGCAAGCCCGACTGCGACACGCTCCAGCCGCTGCTGGAGTGGCTGCTGACCAACCTCGACCAGCCGCTCACGGTGGAGGATCTGGCGCGGCGCACGCACATGACCCCGCGCACCTTCGCCCGCCGGTTCCGCGCGCAGGTCGGGGCGAGCCCACACGACTGGCTGACCCACCAGCGGGTGCTCTACGCGCGCCGCCTGCTCGAAGAGACCGACCTGCCGGTCGAGCAGATCGCGGCCCGCGCCGGCTTCGGCGACGCCGCCACGATGCGCCACCACTTCAGCAGGCGCGCCGGCACGACACCGCAGGCCTACCGCCAAGCGTTCAAGGGCTGACCACGGGGAGCCGGGCCTGGACGACGGTCGTGCCGGGCACACCGTCGCTGGTCATCGATGCCGTGACCGAGGCGTCCCGAGCGGGCGCGATCCCGCGCACCGTGATCGTGTAGTCGAGCGTCCCGCCCGGCTTGAACCCACTGCTCTTTACGACCAGGTCGCGCGACGGGCGGTCGACACTGATCGCCCCCTGCCCGAGCGCGTTTTCCGCGCCCACTGCCGCTTCGACGGGCACCTTGTCGTACGCGTACCGGATCTCCTCCCGCTCACCGGTCGCTATCCACACCTGGAAGCGCGCCTTGCCCTCCTTTTCGTGCACGCCGGCGTGCCAGTCCACGACGATCCACTGGCGTCCGTCGGCCTGCACCTTGGCCACCCGCACACCCTCGTCGGGGATCAGATCGGCCCAATACGGCGCGAGCACATTGCGTGGCCGTTCGTCCGACAGCGACGACTGCACATCCCGCCTGCTGCCACCGCCGATCACCAGGTACCCGTTCGACACCACACTGATCCGCTCATAGCGCTCGCCCGCGAACGTGAACGCCGGGACCTCATAGGTGATCATGCCCTCGTCGCCGATCGGGTCGGGCTTGACGCTCAGCCGGCGATACCGGCTCCCGTCCACAGTGGACACCTGCGGCACGCCCGGCGCCACGCCGTCGAGGACCCCTGCCCGCGCGATGTCCGGCCGCACGGGCTGCAGGGCCTTGTCGAAGCCCGCGCTGACCGACACGGTCGCGTCTTCGTAGCCGCCGTTGGTCGCGACCACCCGGCACTTCGCCTCCTGCCCGAGCTCGACCGGCGACGGCGTGCACGTGTTGGTCAACCCGACCCGGCCCTGCGTCGGCCGGTATGCCACCGGCAGGTGAAGGTCGGGAAACCCTGTGGCCGCAAGGGATACCGCACCAAATCGCCACTTCGCGTCGTTGTCCCGGGACGCGACCGTCACCTTGATCGTGCCGGTTCCGCCCGGCGGCACGGAAAGCGTGGCCCGGTCCACAGTGATCGCGTCGCCGTCGGTCTTGACGCTGTACGTGAGCGTGCGATCGGTGTCGTTGGCGAAGGTCCTGGCGACCGTGACCCGCCCCGGCATCACCGGCAGGTTGATCGACGGCAGGTTGAGCTCGGCCTGGCGCAGGTCGTCGTCGGCGTACCGCAGCATCCGCTCGGCCGTCTCCGACACCGTGAGGCCGGGCCGGATCGCCCGGTCCACCGCGATCCGCCCGGCGCCTAGGTCCAGCGGGTCGGCCCGGGTGACCAGGTCCTCCTTGAGCACGTCCGTCAGCGCGGTGGTCATCAGCGCCGACTTGATCTGACCCGGTGTCCACTCCGGACGTTTCGCGGTGAGCAACGCCGCCGCGCCCGCGACATGAGGGGACGACATGGAGGTGCCGGCGATCGCCTGGAATCGCTCTCCCTGTGGTCCACCTGAGATCTCATCCGGTACCGGGGTGTGCCCCGCCAGGACCTGCACGCCCGGTGCCGTGACGTCGGGCTTGAGCGCGAGGCCGCCCGGACCGCGCGAGGAGAACCCGGCCATGACGTCGGCCTTGCCGTCGACGCGCTTCCCCGGGCCGATCGTGGCCGTCGAGCCGGGCTGCAGGGCGTCCAAAATGGACGCGTCCGGCAGGTGCACGGTCGGCAGCCAGTGGTTGTCGGTCTCGGTGTCCTGCAGCGTGGGGTTATACAGGATCATGCCGACGGCGCCGCCCTTCAAGACGTTCCAGCCCTTTTCGACGCGCGCGTTGCCGCCCCGCTCGCACACCACGATCTTGCCGAGGTACGCGCCCGACTTCGCCGGCTCCAGGCACTTGCCGTTGCGTACCACCGGCGCGGGCCCGATGCCGTCGGTGATGGACGAGCCCTCGAACGTCTTGTCGTCCAGCGTCAGCTGCGCGCTGAACGCCCGCCGCTGGGTGGACGCGGCCACCGTCGTCACCCACGGGGCCAGGTGGTTGACCGTGCCCGCGCCCGGCCCCGAGTTGCCCGCCGACGCGGCCACGAACACTCCCGCCGCATACGCGTCCAGGAACGCCATCTCGACCGGGTCGGCGAACGGATCGGTACCACCGGAAATGGAGAAGTTGATGACATCCACCCCGTCGTGGATCGCCTGCGCCACGGCCATCGCCGAGTCGGACGCCATGCACCCCATCCGCCCGCACACCTTGTACACGCTGATCCACGCGCCGGGCGCGACGCCGCGCACCGGGCCGCGCTCGATGCCGAACACCTTCGCCGAGTCGAGCATGTTGCCCGCCGCCGTCGAGGCCGTGTGGGTGCCGTGCCCATTGCTGTCGCGCGCGGTCGTGTAGGTCTCCTCCTTGTGCAGCGTCAGATAGGACTCCAGGAACGCCTGCCCGCTGATCAGCTTGTTGTTGCACTTGAAGCCGTCGCCGAAGTCGCACTTGCGCGCCTGGCCGGGGGGCGCGCCCAGGTTGCCCAGGTCGGCAAAGCTCGGGTGTTCCGGCCAGGCGCCCGTATCGAGCACGCCCACGATCACGCCCCGGCCCGCGTTGCGCCCGCTGCCGTACTCGATCCGGTCCGCGCCGATGAACTCGGGCGACGCGTCGGTGAGCGTGTGGCGCAGCTCGTCCTTCTGGACGGCCACCACGTCGTCGAGCTCAAGCAGGTCCGGGATGCGGTTGGCCGGCACGGTCAGCGCGACCCCGCCGTACACGGTGCGCAGCCGGTGCCCGACCCGCGCGTCCGGCACCCGCTTGGCCAGCAGCTCGGTGAACCGCTGCTCCCGCTTGGTCAGATAGTCCGCATAGGACCGTTCAGCGGGCGAGCCGGACAGGCGCCTCCCGGTCAGCGCGGGGCTCGTCGGCTCGTAGCCCGGGATGCCGCCCCGATAACTCGCCACCGAGTCGTGATCGAGCTTGACCACGACGGGTACCAGATCGGCATCGGAACGGCCCAGGAGGCTGCGGTCGGTCCGGGCAAGGCGGCTCGTCGGCGCCCGGCCGATGTCCAGGCGCGCGACCGGCGCCACCTTTTCCTCGGCGGCGTGAGCCGGGTGTGCCGCGCTGCTGACCGTGGTGACCTGCGTCAGGCTCGCGAGCACGACCAGGCCGACGATTGCCGGAAGCTTCACAAACCGGACAACGAACCACTACTCGTGGGAGGTGTTCCTCGCTCGCTCAAACGACCGCTGGATCTCGATCTCGGCCTCGACGCGGCCCGTCCAGGTGGCTCCCTCGACGCTCTTGCCTGGCTCAAGGTCCTTGTAGACCTCGAAGAAGTGCTGGATCTCCAGCCGGTCGAACTCGGGCACGTGATGGATGTCGCGCAGGTGCTCCAGGCGCGGGTCCTCGGCGGGCACGCACAGCACCTTGTCGTCGCCGCCCTTCTCGTCGCGCATGCGGAACATGCCGATGGCGCGGCAGCGGATGAGGCAGCCCGGAAACGTCGGCTCCTGCACGAGCACGAGGGCGTCCAGGGGGTCACCGTCCTCGCCGAGCGTGTTTTCGATGAAGCCGTAGTCGGCCGGATACTGGGTGGAGGTGAACAGGGTCCGATCGAGGCGGATGCGGCCGGTCGCGTGGTCCACCTCGTACTTGTTGCGCTGCCCCTTCGGGATCTCCACCGTGACGTCGAAGAACATCTGCCATCCTGTCTTTTACGCGACCACGTGCCTGGTCACCCGATTGCCGCGGGTCATGGCCGAAGGCCAGTTGGGTTAGTCTCGCGTAGCCCGTTTGCGACGCCCGAGGGAGGCTCCGTTGGGGAGGCCAGATTCACAGTATGGCCAGCAGCCGCAGCCGGCGGGCGGATGGCCCGGCTCCGGTTATCCACAGGGTCCTCAACAGGGCGGATCCGGTTTTCCACCTGCTTATCCACAACTTGTCCACACACAGCCCACGGGGCCTGTGGATAACTCGGCGCCTGTGGATAACCCGCCGCGCAGACGCAAGCGGCGGCGCGGCTGGCTCATCGGTGTGCTGGCGCTGGTCGTGCTGCTCGGGGCGGGCATGGTCGGCGTGGCGCTGCTCAAGCCCGACCTGCTGCGCCCGGTCTCGGCCACACCGAGTCCCTCGGCCGTGCCGGAGAAGACCCCCGCCCCCGTGCTCGTGGCCGCGACCGACGGCACGGCGGCGTCCATGCTCAGCCTGCAGGCACTGATCGAACCGCTGATCGCCAACTCGGTGCTGGGCAGGTCGGTCCGGGTGTCCGTGGTGGATCTGCGCACGGGCAACCCCATCTATCAGCGTGATGCGTCCAACATGGTCGTGCCCGCGTCCAACGCCAAGGTCGTGACGGCCGCCGCCGTGCTGGCCACGCTCGGCCCCGCGCACCGCATCACCACGCGAGCCGTCGCCGGCGCCAACCCGGGCGAGGTCGTGCTGATCGGTGCCGGCGATGCCACGCTCGCGGTCGGCGACAAGGGGTTCTACGCCGGTGCGGCGAGGCTCGACGATCTCGCCGAGCAGGTGAAGAAGGCTCTGGGCGCGACCGTGCCGACCAAGCTGATCGTCGACGGCTCCCTGTTCCAGGGCGGCGTGCTCGGCCCCGAGTGGGACCCCGACGCGCCCGACGAGGGCTACGTCGCGCCGATCACCGCGCTGATGACCGACGGCGGCCGGGTGGACCATACGAAGCAGAAGCAGCAGTGCGGCGGCCTGCGCTGCCACGACCGGCACGACGACCCGGAGATGGCCGCGGCACAGGCCTTCGCGGGGCTGCTCGGCGTCACGGAGATCGCCAAGGGCGCGGCCCCCGCGGGCGCGACCGAGCTCGGCGCGGTCAAGTCGGCTCCGATGATCCGGCTGCTGGAGTCCGTGCTGGGCGACAGCGACAACACGGTGGCCGAGTCGCTGGCCCGCCAGGTGGCCGTGGCCAAGAACAAGCCGGCGACGTTCGAGGGCGCGGCGGAGGCGATCGAGGCTGTGCTCACCGAGCTCGGGATGCCCGGCGGGCAGTTCGACATGGCCGACGGCTCGGGGTATTCGCGGCGCAACCAGCTCAGCCCGGCCGTCCTCACCGGGCTGCTGACCAAGGCGGTCAGTGATGCACGCCTGGCCGACCTGTTCAACGTGCTGCCGGTTGCCGGGTGGTCGGGCTCGATGGGCCAGCGCTTCGGCGAGTCCGACGCGACCGCGGGCCTCGGGGTGGTACGGGCCAAGAGCGGCACGCTGAGCAAGGTCAACTCGATCACAGGCGTGGTGCAGACGGCCGGCGGCGGGCTGATCGGTTTCTCGATCCTCGCCGAGAACGTGCCCACCTGGCAGGAACCGGCGCAGGACGCATTGGACCGGATCGTGGCTAAGATCGCGAGTTGTGGCTGTTCTTGATATCAGGCTGGAGCCGTGGACCGAGCACGACCTCGATCTGCTGCGCCGCTTGAACACCCCCGAGACGACCGAACACCTGGGCGGCCCGGAGAGCGACGAAAAGATCGTCGATCGCCTGGCCCGCTATGCCGCACTGGCGACCATGTTTCGCATCGTGGTGGACGGCGAGCCCGCAGGCAGCATCGGTTTCTGGGAGAAGGAATGGCGCGGCGCAACCGTCTATGAGACGGGCTGGGGCATCGTGCGCGAGCATTGGGGTCGCGGCCTGGCCACCGCTGCGGGAGCCCTGATGATCGAGCGGGCGCGGGGATTGCACCGGCTGCAATATATGCACGCCTTTCCCAAGGTGCAGCATGCCGCGTCCAATGCCATCTGCCGCAAGCTGGGCTTCACGCTGGTGGGCGAATGCGACTTCGAATACCCGGTCGGCAACCCGATCCGCTGCAACGACTGGCGGCTAGGCCTGTTCGAGGACGCCTGATTTTCGTTGTACCACAACGCCTCCCGGCAGCATCGCCGGCCCTTGGCCGTGCCAGTCGGTCACGAGCGCGTCGAGTGCGGCGATGTGCCGGTGAGACAGGGCCGCGCCCGGCACGCCCAGCGATAGGGCCCACTTGTGCAGCACACGCGTCCTGATGGCTTCATCGAGCCCTTCCAGCGCGCGCACCGGGAGGCGAGGAGCCACGAAGGCGTCCGCTTGCGCCTCAAGATAACGCTGGTCCGCCGACAGCAGCCGTGCCGTGCGGGCCAGGTTGGGCACGACATCGGCGCCTAACGCCTCGACGAGCACGGGCATCACGTCCGAGCGGACGCGCGAACGCGCATAAGCCGGGTCGGTGTTGTGCGGGTCTTCCCACGGTGTGAGCCCCTGCGCTTCGCACGCCCGCCGGCACGTCCGGCGCGAGACTCCCAGCAGTGGGCGGGCAAACCGCACCCCGTCGCGCTCATGTTCGACCGGCATGCCCGACAGCCCACGCGGCCCGGCTCCGCGCGCGAGCGCGAGCAGCACGGTCTCGGCCTGGTCGTCCTCGTTGTGTCCCAACAGGACCATCCGCGCGTCCCGCCCGGCCCTGACCAGCGCCTCGTAGCGCGCGTCGCGCGCCGCCGCCTCAGGCCCGCCCTTGCGCCCGACGTCGACCCGGACCGCCTCGGCGCGGTCGAAGTGTGCCGACGCCCATTCCACAAGGGCCTTGGCACGCTCGGCCGACCCCTCCTGCAATCCGTGATCCACCGTGATCAGGCCCGGTCGCCAGCCCTGACGCGGGGCCACGAACGCGGCCGCCGCGGCGAGCGCGAGCGAATCGGCGCCCCCCGAGCAGGCGACCAGCACAAGCGGCCGGTCGGTGGCCGGCGGCAGGCACGCGCGGACCGCATGGCGAACCTCGGCAACGGCCGGATCAAGGCGCGACACGCGCCACCCAGGCGTCCGGATCGGACAGCTCCGACAGCACGGGCAGGGTCGCGGGCGAGTCGAACACCCGGTTGAAGCCCGACATGCCGACCCTGTCGATCACCGAAGACACGAACTTGCGCCCCTCGGCGTATTGGCGGAGTTTGATGTCGAGGCCGAACAGCTTGCGCAGGTATTGCTCCACCGGGTTGGCCGTGGCCCGGCGCCGGTCGAACGAGGCACGGATGTGCTCGACCGTGCCGATCACCGACGGGCCGACGCCGTCCATCACCTGCTCGGCGTGTCCTTCAAGCACGGTGAGCAGGGCGGTGAGCCGGTCCAGCACGACCTTTTGCGCCGGCGTCTGCATCGCATCCAGCAGCGACACGCCGTCGCGGCCGCGCGCGGCGTCCATCAGTTTGCCGGCCGCGCGCAGGAACTGGCCCGACGGCTCGGAGGCCGCTATGTAATCCCTGATCTCCTTCAAGAAGTGGTCGCGCAGCCACGGGACACCGGTGAACTGCGTCCGGTGCGTCACCTCGTGGATGCACACCCACAGCCGGAAGTCGCGCGGGTTGGCCCGCAGCTTGCGCTCGACCGCCACGATGTTGGGCGCGACCAGCAGGAGCTGGCCCGGATCGGCGTCGAACACCTCGTACTGCCCCAGGACTTTTCCGGAAAGGAAGGCGAGCAGGGCGCCGGCCTGCAGCCCGGCCACCTTGCCGCTGATCGGGTTGTTCACGAACGGCTTGTCGGCGAGCTTGTCGGCCAGCGGATTGATCACCAGCCGCAGCCCCGCCACGTTGACCGCCGCCCAGGTACGCCGGTCGACCACGCGCACGCCGGCGTCCCCGACCAGCGGTTCGAGCCCGGTGTAGGCCGCGACGTGCCCGGTCGCCTCGGCCGCGAGGACCCGCAGGTCCGAGACCACGGAGGTGGCCTCATCGAGCGAGACCGCCGGTCCGGTCGGGCCGAGCCGGGCGGCGGTCGAAGTGGCCAGGTCCCAATCCACGAGTGCCATATATGAACCCTACGCGCTGAAACTAGGCTGAATGTCATGCGTGTGCCGGTCTATGCGAGCAACGGGGTAGTAGCGACGAGTCAGCCGCTGGCCGCGCAGGCCGGGCTGGCGATCCTGCGCGAGGGCGGCAACGCGGTCGACGCGGCCATCGCCGCGGCGGTGACGCTCACGGTGGTGCAGCCGGGCTCCAACGACATCGGCAGTGACCTGTTCGCACAGGTGTGGGATGGCAGCACGCTGCATGGGCTGAACGGCTCAGGCCGGACTCCCGCGGCGCTCACGCCGGCACACATGAGGGCGGGTGATTCCACCCACGGATGGCTGCCGGTGACCGTCCCCGGGGCCCCTGCCGCTTGGCGTGACCTGCACGAGCGGTTCGGCCAGTTGCCGTTCGAGCGGCTGTTCACCGATGCGATCCGATACGCGGAGGAGGGCTTCCCCGTGTCGCCGGTGGTGGCGGCGGGGTGGGGTCGGGTGCAGGTGCCCGACCTGCTGGAGTGCCGGGCTTGGCACGACATCTACGCGCCGCGCGCGGCCGGTGAGATCCACCGCAATCCGGGCAAGGGGCGCGCGCTGCGCTTGATCGCGGGCAGCCACGCGGGCGAGTTCTATCACGGTGAGATCGCCGATGCGCTGCACGATCTGGCCGTGCAGACCGGAGGGCTCCTCACCAAGGCCGATCTGGAGGCGCACTCTTCCGAATGGGTGACGCCCATGGACGTGACCTATCGCGGCCACCGCGTGCACGAGTTGCCCCCCAACGGCCAGGGCATCGTCGCGTTGGAAGCTCTCGGCATCCTCGACGGTCTGCCGGGGCACGGCCTGCACGAACAAATCGAGGCGACAAAGCTGGGGTTCGCCGACGCACACGCATACGCGGCCGACAACGCCGACATGTTGCACTTCGTGGATAAATCCTATTTAGAGGTACGGCGCAAGCTCATCACCGATCGGGCCGGAGACCCACCGCCCGGCGACCCCATGCGCGGCGGCACGGTATATCTGGCCACGGCCGACTCCCACGGCATGATGGTCAGCCTCATCCAGTCCAACTACATGGGATTCGGGTCCTACGTCGTGCTCCCGGACTATGGCTTCGGCCTGCAAAACCGGGGCGCGGGACTGTCGCTCGTGGACGGTCATCCCAACGTGGCGGGCCCTGGCAAACGCCCATTCCACACCATCATCCCCGGTTTCCTGTCCCGCGACGACGGCACGCCGGTCGGCCCGTTCGGTGTCATGGGCGGGCACATGCAGCCACAGGGCCACGTGCAGCTGGTCCTGTCCACAGTGGACGATGGCTTGGACCCCCAGGCGGCGCTCGACCGCCCCCGCTGGTACTGGCAGTCCGGCCGCACCCTGCTCGTCGAGCCTTTGTTGGAAGGCGTCGACGACCTGCGCACCCGCGGCCACGACGTCCAGGTCACCACCGAGCGGGCCGTCTTCGGCATGGGCCAGGCCATCTGGCGCCTGCCCGACGGCCACGCCTACATCGCCGGCTCCGAACCTCGCGCCGACGGCCACGCCGCCGCCTTCTAAACCCCACTCTCCAGCGGCCTCCTCTCCCGGCCGGTCACCCCCGGCACGCGCCGATCATGAACTTAAGTCCATGTTCGGCGGCGTGTCGTCACCCCAACTTCATGATTAACGCCACGAGATTGCCCATGAGGTTGATGCCGCGACACGCCGTCCGGCATGGACATAGGTTCATGATCGACGCGAAAAGGGGTGGGGTTAGTAGGCGGGGAGGTCGGCTAGTTGGACGAGGCGGGCGCCGCGGCGGTTGATCAGGCGGCCCCGGCCGGGCGGCATCTTCTCGTTGCGGATGTTGCCGCCGAACGGGTTGCCCAGGCTGCGATCGGCCGACATGAGCACGTACGGCGCGCCGGCCGACTTGATCTGGGCGAGCGCCGCGTCGAACCCGGCCCGGCTCCAGTTCATGTTGGCCACCGTGATCAAGTGCAGACCCACGTCCTTGGCCTCGAACAGGAACGGCACCAGCGGCTGCAGTGGATGCGCCCCCGTCGAGGCCACGATGTCGTAGTCGTCGATGATCAGGAAGAACTCGCCCCGGCCCGCGAGCCACGGCCGCTCCCGCATCTGCTGCGGGGTGACGTCGGCGGGCGGGCGGCGCTCGTTCATCTTGTTGGCGATCGCGTTCATGTAGTCGGGCACCTGCGCCAGCGAGTTGACCTGACCGATCAGGTGCGGCGTGGTCACGGCCCCGAGCAGGGCCCGCCGCGGGTCCACGATCAGGATCTTCGCCTCGTCCGGCTGGTAGCGCTTGGTGATCGACGTCGCGATCTGGCGCAGCAGCGTGGACTTGCCGCACTCGCTCTCGCCGAACGCGACCAGGTGCACGTCGGACATGAAGTCGAGAAGCGCGGGCGACAAGTCGTCGGCCACACCGATCGGCAACTGCCACGTGTCGAGGCCGTCGTAGCTCATGCGGTCGAACGCGTACACATTCGGCAGCATCCGCACACGCGGCGCCGGCTGGCCGGTCCAGTGCTTGGCGATCTGCTTGATCAGCTCCTCGGACGTGCCCACCTGGTCCACCTCGGGCCGCAGCGCCAGCGTGAACAGGCCGTCGGCGGTGACACCGAAGCCGGGCCTTTGCGGCACGTTCGGCGCGACCTTGCGGTTGCGGCAGATCGAGTCGCTCGGGTCACCGAGCTTGAGCTCCACTTTGGACCCGAACTGGTCGGCGATGGCCGGGCGGAAGTCGCGCCAGCGCAGGGTCGACGCGATCACGTGCACGCCGTAGGCCAGACCGCGCGTCGTGATGTCGGTGATCACCGGCTCAAGGTCGTCGAACGTCTCGCGGATCGTGGTCCAGCCGTCGACTACCAGGAACACGTCGCCGTATGGGTCGTCGTTGAACCGCCCGGCCGCACGCAGCTTGCGGTAGGCGACCATCGAATCGATGCCGTGCTGGGCGAACCGGGCCTCCCGGTTGTTGAGCAGCTCGGCGATCTCGGCCACGGTCCGGCGCACCTGCAGCGCGTCCAAGCGGCCCGCGACGCCACCCACGTGCGGCAGTTCCCGAAGCGCGCCAAGCGATCCACCACCGAAGTCGAGGCAGTAGACCTGCGCCTCCTGCGGGGTGTGGGTCAGCGCCAGCCCGAGGATGATCGTGCGCAGCAGCTGCGACTTGCCGCTCTGCCCACCGCCGGCGATGGCCACGTGACCCTGCGACCCATCGGCGAGGCGCAGCCACTGCAAATCTCTGAGCTGAAGGGCCGGCTTGTCGATAATCCCAATGGGTACCCGCAAGGCTCCTCGAAGCTCCGGGTTGGCCACCGTAAGCCCGCGACCTTCCACGAGGCCCACCTGCCCGAACGGCAAATCGAGCGGGTCGGAGATGTCCAGCGGCGCCAGCCACACCTGGTGGGCGGGCGGACCCTGCCCGACCATCCGGTCGATGAGCACGTCCATGAGGCTCTCGCCGGGCTTGACGTCCCAGTTGACCTCGGGCTCGGCGTTCTTGGGCTTCTCCGGTATGGGCACGAAGCGGGTCGTGAACTCGTGGATCAGGTCGAGCTCCGGGCTGCGCCGCTTGACCGGCGAGTCGCTGGGTCGCTTGAACGAACCCGACACATATGCGGCCTTGAAGCGCTGCAACGGTTCTGAGCCGAACTTCAGGTAGCCGTGGCCGGGCGCCTTCGGCAGGTCGAACGCGTCGCCGACGCCGAGCACCGCGCGCGACTCCATGGCCGAGAACGTGCGCAGACCGACCCGGTAGGACAGGTGCGTGTCCAGACCGCGCAGCCGGCCCTCCTCCAAGCGCTGCGAGGCCAGGAGCAGATGCATGCCGATCGACCGACCGACACGTCCAATCTGGACGAAGATCTCGATGAACTCCGGGTTGGCCGTCAGCATTTCGGAGAACTCGTCACACACGATGAACAGCGATGGCAACGGGTCCAGCGGGGCACCGCTGGCCCGCGCCTTTTCGTAGTCCTTGAGGTTGGCGAAGTTGCCCGCCTTGGCCAAAAGCTCCTGGCGCCGCATGACCTCACCCACGATGGCGTCACCCATCCGGTCGACCATGCCTGCCTGGCCCTCAAGGTTGGTGATCACCGCGCTGGTGTGCGGCAGCTTGTCCAGCGAGGCGAACGTCGCGCCACCCTTGAAGTCCACCAGCACGAAGTTGAGGATCTCCGACGAGTGCGTGCACGCCAGGCCCAGCACGAGCGTGCGCAGGAACTCCGACTTGCCGGAACCGGTCGCGCCGATCAGCAGCCCGTGCGGGCCCATGCCGTCCTGCGCGGACTCCTTGATGTCCAGCTCGACCGGGCTGCCGTCGGGCCCGACACCGAACGGCGTGCGCAGCCGGTTGCGATTGGCCCGGGGGGCCCAGCCATAGGCGACGTCGAACCGCTCCGGGTCGGGGATGCCCAGCAGGTCGGTCAGCCCCTTCTCGGTGGTCATCGCCTGGTCGGAGGCGACCGCGGCGGCCGAAAGCCGAAGCGGGGAAAGCCTTCTCGCGAGCCCTTCGGCCTCGGCGATGCTCAGCCGGTCGGCCGTGCCCACCTCCACCTGGGATACGGCGGTCGTGGTGTGCAGCGCACGGGTGCGGCTGACCACCTCAAGCGTGAGCATGCTGCGGTCGAGCAGGCGCGGCGGGGGAGAGTCGAGGTCGAGAATGGTGACACCGGCCAGGCCCTCCGGCACGGACAGGTGGGCCGAGTTGGTCATGTCGGCGCCATCGAGGATCATGATGACGTGCGGCGATCCCTCGCCCGCGCCGAACCGGGGCCGGTTGGCGATCACGTCGTCGAGGATCTTCTCCAGCTCGACCGCCGACGTGGCGAACAGCCGCATCGGGCCGAGCGCGTCCACTTTGGACGGATGCTGGTGGTGCGGCAGCCACTTCACCCAGTCCCACAGCTCGCGGCGGTACGGCGACGCGCACACCGCGACCAGCAGATCATCGGGCGCGTGGAACGTCGTCAGCTGCGCGACCATCGCCCGGACCAGCGCGTGCGCCTCCGAGCCCTCCTCCTCCGAGACCGGCTGCCCGCGATGCGTGCCCTGGCCGATCTCATTGCGCATGAACACCCGGCCGAAGCCGCGCACCGACAGGGCCACCGGCAGGTCTTCGACCACCGAATAGGCGTCGAGGAACCGGCGCAGCGCCCCGGCCGTCATCGGCTCAAGCTCCTCCAGCGGCCGGGTCTCCGGCGGCACCAGCGGCGTGGCCAAGGTCTGCGGGCCGACGCCCACCCGCACGATGCCGAAGTCGGGGTCGTGCTGCCGCCGCTCCCACAGCCGGAAACTGTCCGCTGTGGACCACAGGCGCTGCGGGTCGGGGTGGCGATAGTAGAGGCCGTGACGCTGCTGCTGCACCGTGCGGCGGGCGCTGCGCCGCAGCCCGGCCAGGTGGCGCAGATATTCGCGGCGGGCCGCCATCATCTCGGCCTTCTTCGGGCCGCCTGAATTGTTGGCGATTCCCGCGGCGAGCATGCCAAGGCTGGAAAGGCCCATCATGCCGCCGGCGACATAGGTCATCTTGTTGCCGGAGCCGGAGCCCATCCCATACATCATCGCCATCGACAGCGTGCCGCCGAGCATCGGCAGCATCATCAGCATCTGCTGCCATTTTTGGCCCTGTGCCTGGGGAATCTCCGGCGGAGGATCGATGACCAGCTCGCCCGAGGGAATCTCGGGCGCGGGTCGCCGAGGTGATCGCTTCACAATCACTGTGCCCACGGCTGTGCTCCTCCCCTTACGCGCGCGTGGCCCATGGTAGGCGATAAATAGGCATGGTGGAGAGCCCAGGCCACGGGTGTATGAGAGGGGGCATAGTGTGGCACTCTATTCACCGTGACTCACCCCGCCACCATCACCTCGGGCACCGGTCTCACCCGCGTCACCCTTCACACGCCCCAGCGGCGCGTCGACGTTGCCCTTCCCGGCTCGGTCGCGCTCGCCGAGCTTTTGCCAGAATTGTTGCGCCATGCCGGGATCGGGCTGGCCGACGACGGCGAGCAGCACGGGGGCTGGGTGATGCGCCGGCCCGACGGGCAGGCGCTCGACGAGGGCAAGCCGCTCAACCAGCTGGGCGTGCGCGACGGCGAGGTGCTGCACCTCGTCCCCGCCCGCGAGCAGTGGCCCGAGCTCGAATACGACGACGTGGTGGAGGCGATCGCGGCGGGCGCGCGCCGGCGGGGCGCCGCCTGGACGCCCGCCGCCACCCGGACCTCCACATTGGCCGCCGCCGGCCTGCTTCTGCTGGCCGGGGTCATGTCGCTGCTGCAGGGCGGCCCCGGGTGGCAGCCGGGCGGATACCTCGCGCTGACCGTCGCGGTGCTGCTGCTCGTCGGCGGGGTGCTGGCGTCGCGGGCCTACGGCGACGGCATCGCCGGTTCTGCCCTGGCCGGGTTCGCGCTGCCCTACGCGTTCGCCGGGGGCGCGTTGCTGCTCGGCGATCCGCTCAACCAGACCATCGGCGTGATCCCGACCATGCTCTGGCTCGGCTGGCCCCAGCTGTTGGTGGGCTGCGTGGCCATCGTCCTGTTCGCCGCGCTCGGCGCGGCCGGGGTCGGCCACGGCACGCGCATCTTCACGGCCGGCGGGCTGGTCGGCCTGCTCGGCGCGATCAGCGCGCTGCTCAACGGGTTTAGCGCCGCCGGTGGGGCTGCCATCCTGCTCGCCGCGCTCGTGTGTGGCATCGGGTTGCTGCCCGTGCTGGCGATCCGGTTCGGCAAGGTGCCCGTGCCGTCGATCGCGCTGCCGCGAAGCAACGACAACGGCGAGGCGTTCGCGGTCACCGCGCCCGGTAAGGGCCGGGCCAACTCGTCCGACGTGCCCGACCGGGGCCGGGTGTTCGCGGCCGTGAGCCGGTCGGAGGAGCTGCTCACCGGCATGCTGCTGGGTTACACGGTGTTGGTCGCGTTCGCGTCGCTGGTGCTGGCGATTTCCGGTCAAAAGTCGGGCCAGGTGCTCGTGGCGGTCGCGTCGACCGCGCTGCTGCTGCGCTCGCGATTGTTCGTGACCGTGCGGCAGCGCACGCCGCTGATCACCGCCGGCCTGATCGGGCATGTGCTCCTGCTCGGGGGCTTGGCGTTCTCGGCGAGCAGCGCCGGGCGCGCATTCTTCGCGGTCGGCGCCGTCGTGCTCGCGCTGATCGTCGTGCTGGCGGGCCAGACGTGGAGCCGCAAGGCGCCGTCGCCCTATGTCGGCCGGTTCGCCGACCTGTTCGACCTGCTCGTGGTCATCAGCGTCGTGCCGGTCGCCGCGTGGGTGCTCGGCATCTACGGATACATCCAGGGCCTGGTCGCCTGACCCGGGTGCTCGCTCGGCCAACGCCCCGAGTTGGGCGGCCTTACGCCTTGCGGTGGTGTCGTCTCCTCGGCGGCATTCCGTGCGCCGGGCAGGCGCGCTGCGGCTTGCACCGGACGGACGCGGCAATGCCGGACGCCGTCATACCCGAGGCTGCCTAGACATGTGCGGCGGGTGTGCGGCGTCGATACCGGCTTGCCGAAGCGGGCGTAGGCGTGTCGGCGTAGGCGTGTGGCGGCGGCTTGAAATGCATGCGGCGCAATGGGAACGGGCGTCGTCGGACGGATTCCAAGTGGCCCGCGATCATGAAGTTGCGGACACGACACACCGCTTGATGTCAACTGGTGAGTGCAACACTTAGGCCGCTGGTAGGCGATCGAGACGCTGGGCTGGGGTTTGCCAGTCCAGCGTGTGTCGTGGTCGGGTGTTGAGTTCGTGGGCGACGGCGTCGAGGCCGTCCTGATCAATGCGAAAAGGGATGAGTCCCGGCCGCTTTTGCAAAGCGGCCGGAACCGGGAGGAAGTAGGTTTACTTCCGGGTTAGAAGCGGCGCAGCAGGATCATGCTGCCGGACACGAGCACGGCCAGGCCGACGATCGCGCCCACGAGCCAGATGGGCTGGGGGTTGCGGGCCGAACCGCCGCCCGCCACATAGGCGGGCCTTGGCGTGGCTGCCGTAGATGCGGCCACGGGCGGCTGCGAGGCCACCCGATTGTCCGTGCTCCCGAAGGTTGCCCTGCCCGGTGCCGGCGTCGTGTCCAGCGGGTTGGCCGCGACCGCGGGGACGTCGTTGGACAGCGCCGCAACCGGATCCACCACCCCGAAGCCGTATCGCCTATCGCGCCCCGGCGTCCCGGCATCCCGAGCCGTCGCGATCAACCGCTGCACCACGTTGGCCGCCGACATCTCCGGCGAGCGGGCCCGGATCAGCGCGGCTGCGGCCGAAACCAGTGGGGCGGCGAAGCTGGTGCCATCGACCGGGGCATATCCATCCGGCCGCGCGCCGAGCAGGCCCGAACCCGGTGCGGCGATGACGGTTTCGGCCCCGGTCAGCGCGTCGCCCCAGAGCCGCCCGTCTGGCCGGACCGCCGTCACGGCCAGCACCCCGGGCTCCCGCGCCGGATGCCAGACCTGCGCCGACCCCCCGGGCATCGCGTTGCCGACGCACGCCACCACAACCACATCTTTGGCGAACGCGTAGTCGATCGCGTCGGACAGCAGCGGGCTCTCCAGCGAGCTGCCCAACGATAGATTGATCACCTTTGCGCCCTTGTCGACCGCCCACACGATCGCCTCGGCGACCACCGCCGGGTTTTTATATTCGTTTTTCCCATTCAGTACCCGGATCGGCAGCACCTTCGCGTCGGGTGCGAGGCCGACGACCCCATCGCCGTCGTCACCGCGCCCGACGATGAGCCCGGCGACGGTCGTGCCGTGGCCCGCCTCGTCGGCCGTGCCATCGCCGCCCTCGGGTCGCACCAGGTCGAGCCCGGTGAGCACCTGGCCGTGGAGATCGGGGTGGCCCGCCGCCACACCGGAGTCGATGACCGCCACCGTCACGCCGGCGCCGGTCGACATCCGCCACGCCTTGGCCGCGTCGAGCATGTCGATCTGCCACTGCCCCATGCGCACGGAGTCGCGGCTGAGCTGGTTGGCCGCGATCTGGTTGCGCGCCCGCTCGGAGAACACCGAATCATTGAGCCGGGACTGCAGCCCGGGCGCGGCGATCAGCAGCCCGATGAGCGCCACCGCGGCGCACACGCGCGGCAGCGCCGTCGCGATGCGGGACTTGACGCTGGAGCGGGAGCGGATCACACGGGCCACAATGGCAGCCATTCTGCCGGAACCATGAGCCAATCCCAACCGATGATTGTTACGCAGCTTTAGCAGGAGCAAAGAACTCAGGCGCAGCGACCCGTTGGCACGGCTGCCGTGGCGCTGCGGCCCTCGTCGGCGATGGCCTCGGCCTGCTCAGCGGTCACGGCGTAGCCCACGTTCTGGTCGTCGGCCGCGGCGGCGAAGATTACGCCGAGCACCGTGCCGTCGGAGGCGACGAGCGGACCGCCCGAGTTGCCGCTGCGGACGAGGGCCCGGATCGTGTAAACCTCTCGCGTCACGTTGCCCGACTCGTAGATGTCGGGACCGGTGATCTGCCCGACGTCGCGGACCCGCGCCGACTGGGCGTCATAGGGCCCGTCCAGCGGGAAGCCGAGCACGATGGCGTCCGTCCCGGTCTGCGCCCGTTTGTTGCTGAAATTCATCACCGGTGCGTTCAGACCGGGCACGTGCAGCACGGCGAGGTCCAGGTTGGAGTCGTATGCCACGACCCTGGCCGAGTAGGACTGCCGTTTCACCTCGATGCGCACCGTTTTGGTGCCGGCGACCACGTGCGCGTTGGTCATCACGTGTTCGCGTGCGTAAACGAATCCCGAGCCCTCAATGCGCCGGCTGCAGCTGGGCGCCGTGCCGAGCACCTTGACCACCGAGCTTTCGGCGCGCGCGACCACCTGCGATCCGCGCAGCGCCGGGTCGGGCGCCGGCACGTCGCGCACCTGCGTCGGCACGAGGTCGCCGAACACCTCTGGGAAGCCGTTGGTGTCAACGGTGTCGCGCAGCGCGTCGGTGAGGGTGTCGGCCCGGACCGGCATGACGCGATCGATGGCGCGGATGACCGCGCTGTGCCGGACCGCGCTGGACAGCCAGGGCTCGGACGCCTTGCTCAGCGGCACGGCCACCAGCCACGCCACCGCCGCCACGGCGATCACCGACACGATCGCGCCGCCGATGTCGTCGAGCACCTGCCCGTTGCGACCGCGGATGTGCCGGCGCACCTTGCCGCCCAGCCATCCGGCCATCGCCTGGCCGATCACCGCGAGCCCGAAGATGGTCGTCAGTGACACCACCAGCTTGATCCCGGGGGCGTCGGTGAGCCTGGCCAGCATGGGACCGAGCTGCAGCCCGATCAGCGCGCCGCCGAAGAAGCCGGTGAAGGACAGCACGCCCACCACAAAACCCTGCCTGTATCCGCTGATCGCGAACAGCATGAGGAGCAGCAGCAAGATCAGGTCGACGACCGACATCGGCTCAGCCTATCCGCACGAGGCCAGACGAGCACGGCCGTGCAGCCGCCAGTGGGGGGCAAAGGCCCGAGGCGAGACGCCCACGGCCATGAAGCAGACGGCCGGGCAGCCACGGCCATGCGTCCGCCAGCGGCGGGCAAAAGCCCGAGGCGAGACGCCCACGGCTATGAAGCAGACGGCCGGGCAGCCACGGCCATGCGTCCGCCAGCGGCGGTCGGGAGGCCGGGGCCGGCCCACCCGCGGGTGGTCGAGGTGGGGCGCTCGCGGCCATGAGGTGGCGCGTTACAGGTCGAAGGCGTCGGCGTCGGCCGGAGGGCGCGCTGGGCGACGCTCCACTTGCGACCGGGGCAATGACTCCACACGCGACACATCCCAAGGCAGGCTCCACTCTCCCAGATCAAGCAGGGTCGAAATGACGCCCGCGGTGAATCCCCATACCAGCATTCCGCGCACTTGAAACGCGGCGCCGATGTAGCCGCTGGGATGCTTGACGCGCAACCGGTTTGCCGGATCGGCGAGCTCGGCGATCGGCAGCCGGGCGACGTGCGCCACCTCGGCCGGCTGGGCGGGCTCGACCGGATGCGGCTTGTGCCACCACGCCAGCACGGGCGTGACGATGAAGTCGCTGACCGGAATCCACAGCCGGGGCAGCTGCGTGAGCACGGTCACGCTGGCCGGGTCGAGCCCGACCTCTTCCTCGGCCTCGCGCAGCGCGGTCGCGATTGGACCGTCGTCGCCGGGATCGGCCGCCCCGCCCGGAAAAGCGACCTGCCCGGCGTGCGTGCGCATGGTGGCCGAGCGTTGCAGCACCAGCACATCGGGCCCGTCCCGGTCTTCCTCGCCAAACAGGATGAGCACCGACGCGGGCCGGCCCTGGTCGGGTGTGGGGATGCGGGTGAACCGGCTGCTGTCGGCGTTGCGGATGTTGGTCAGCAGGGGCTCGAACCAGTGTGGCAGCGGTGGGGTCATGCGACACCGATCCGCTCGCGCACCTGCGCGGCCAGTGTGTCGTCGGTCAGCGCGGGCCCGTGGTAGGTGGTGACGTTGCCCTGCGCGTCAACGAACACGGTCAGCGGGAGCGCGTTGAAGCCGAGCTGCCGCAGCAGGCGCCCCTCCGGGTCGTCGAGCATCGGGAACCGGAACCCGACGCGCTGCGCCCGCGCGAGCGACTCCGACCGCCGGTCGAGCGAGGCCACCCCGATCACGGGCACGGTCTTGTTGTCGGCCAGGCGCTGGAAAGCGGGCAGCTCGACCAGGCACGGCGGGCACCACGACGCCCAGAAGTTGATCACCAGCGGGCCCTTCACCTGGCTTAACCGGACGGGCTGGCCACCGGTGAAGCAGGGCAGCTCGATATCGGGCAGCTTCGACTCGCCCGCCTCGAACGCGCACTCGGCGAAGTGGACCGCCTCAGAAGGCGCCGGATTCGGGTCTGGCCCCGGCTGCGGAGCAGGCGCGGTGCACCCGCTCAGCACGAGCAACACCGCGAGTAAAGCTGCCCTCACGCGGTCATCTCGGCAATCTCTTCGACGCGCGGCCCCTTGAGCAGCTTCACCGCGACGGCCCGGTCGGTCGGCCCCGCGCCGTAGGACGGGCACATCTTGGCCAGCGGGCACGCGCCGCACGCCGGCTTCTTGGCGTGGCACACCCGGCGCCCGTGGAAGATCACGCGATGCGAGAGCATCGTCCAATCCTTCTTGGGGACGAGCGTCCCGATCGCGTGCTCGATCTTCACCGCGTCGGTCAGGCTGGTCCAGCGCCACCGCTGCACGAGCCGCTGGAAGTGGGTGTCGACCGTGATGCCCGGCACGTCGAACGCGTTGCCCAGGATCACGTTGGCCGTCTTGCGCCCGATGCCCGGCAGCTGCACCAGCTCCTCCAGCGTGCGCGGCAGCTCGCCGCCGTGCTTTTCGAGCAGGGCCTGCCCGAGCCCGATCAGCGACGCCGCCTTGTTGCGGAAGAACCCGGTCGCGTGGATCATCTCCTCCAGCTCGGCGCGGTCGGCCGAGGCGTAAGCGGCCGCGTCTGGGTAGCGCTGGAACACCTTCGGCGTGACCTCGTTGACCTTCACATCCGTCGACTGCGCCGACAGGATCGTGGCCACGGCGAGCTCAAGCGGGTTGGTGAAGTCGAGCTCGCAGTGGGCGTCGGGGTGGATCACCTCGAGCTCGCGCGCCATCTTGCGGACGCGCCGCTTCAGCGCGATCTCGGTCTCGGTCGTCTCGGTGGTCTGGGCTTTCTTCGCCGGCACGCGATACAGCCTACTTCCGGCGACCGACAATCAATGGAGCCCGATCAGGCCGTCGGCCGAGATCGTCGGACCGGTGTCGGGGAAGTCGTCCTTGGTCAGCTTCCGGATGAGGTCAAGGCCACGCTTTTGAGAGTCCTTTTCCGGTATCCCCGGACGGGTTTGAAAGATCGTCGAGTGGAACCGGCCGGAGACCAAGGCCCCGTCGGCGCTCAGGGTGGTCTGCAGCACACCGCCCCAGCCGAGGATCTCGCCGCCCTTCAGGCCCGTGCCGCCGGCGAAGTTGCCCAGGCTGTAGGCGATCAGCCGGCCCTTGTAGAGCTCCATGCCGCGCAGCGTGTGCGGCCCGTGCCCGATCACCAGGTCGGCGCCGGCGTCGATCACCGCGTGGGAGAACGCGATCGGGTCGCCCCGGTTTTCGCCCAGGAACATCTCGGTGCCCGGCTTGACGTGCCCCTTGTCGGACCCCTCGGCTCCCATGTGGACCTGCACCACCACGATGTCGGCCTTGGCCGCCGCCCGCTCGATCACCGTGCGGGCCTGCGCCAGGTCGATCAGGCTGTTGTCGCGCGGGTAGGAGGAGAAGCCCACCACGCCCACCTTGACGCCCTTGACCTCGGCGACCGCCACGTAGTTGCGCGAGCCGGTGTGCAGCAGCCCCGCGTCCGTCAGGGCCTTCTGAGTGTTGGTGTAGCCGGTGGGGCCGTAGTCATTGCCGTGGTTGTTGGCCTGGTTGAGCAGATGGAAGCCGGCCGCCTTGAGGTGCGCCGCGTATGTTGGCGGCACCCGGAACTGGTGGCAGCTGGTCTGGTCGGGCCGGCACTTGACGTGACCCGTGTCCTCGGTGATCGGCTGCTCCATGTTGCCCATCATGAAGTCGACCGCGAACAGGTCCTTCACCTTGTCGAAGAACGTGCGGCCGCCGTCGGCGGGCAGGCTGCCGGGCGCTTTGCCCATGATGATGTCGCCGACCGCGCCCAGCGTGATGGTGTTGGCCGTTTGCACGCTCGGCGAGGGTGAGGGCGACGGGGTCGGGCTCGCCGTGGCCACCGGCGAGGTCAGGCTCTGGTGCCACAGCGCCCGGCTCGGCCTGTTGCCCGCCGTGGCCGTCCACACCACGCCGACGATCGCCACGAGGCACAGGGCCAGCGCGGCGTAAGCGGCGTGCACCCTGCGCAGCCGTGGGCGGGCGCGGGTCTCTGGGGGTGGCGGCGGCTCGGTCATACGGCCTGCAGACTACCTGACCAGTGCGAAATTCCCATTTTTCCGCACGTCGGGACTAGGGTGGTCTGCGGCTTGGGGCAACGCCCGCGGAGCGCAGCGGAGTGTTACGGGGAAGGCCCTTGCCGCCGGCTCGGGCAACGCCCACCGAGCGGAGCCGAGTGTTACGGGGAGGCCCTTGCCGCCGACTCGGGCAACGCCCACCGAGCGGAGCCGAGTGTTACGGGGAGGCCCTTGCCAGCTGGTCATGGATTGGGGGGTTGCCGTCCGGGTACGGCTGAGCTGTGCCTAGACTGACTGCGCAGGCAGATGGAGGGACACATGGACGAGGTGCTCGCCCGTAGCGGGATCTTCCAAGGGGTCGACCCGGAGGCTTCCGAGGCGCTTGCGCGCGAGATGGAAACGATCGAGGTGCGCAAGGGCGAAGTCGTCTTCAACGAGGGCGAGCCGGGTGACAGCCTTTACATCGTCCTGTCCGGCAAGATCAAGCTTGGCCGGCGCGCGGCCGACGGCCGGCAAAACCTGGTGTCCGTGATGGGCCCGTCCGACATGCTCGGCGAGCTGTCGCTGTTCGACCCAGGCCCGCGCACCGCCACCGCGACCGCGGTGACCGATGTGCGCTTGGCCCGGCTGCGCAAGCAGGCTCTGCGGCCGTGGCTCAACAACCGGCCGGAGATCGCCGAGCAGCTGCTGCGTGTGCTGGCCCGCCGGCTGCGGCGCACCAACGACGCGCTCGCCGATCTGATCTTCACCGACGTGCCGGGGCGGGTCGCCAAAAACCTGCTCCAGATGGCGGGCCGGTTCGGCACACGCGATGGCGGCGTGCTGCGGGTGACCCACGATCTGACCCAGGAGGAGCTGGCCCAGTTGGTCGGCGCCTCGCGGGAGACGGTCAACAAGGCGCTGGCCGACTTCGCCTCGCGCGGCTGGCTGCGCCTCGACGGCAAGAGTGTGATCATCCTCGACCCGGAGCGGTTGGCCCGGCGGGCGCGGGTCTAGCAGGGGGTTAATCATCCGTGGGCGGGCTCGGCGCGAGTCGGCCCGTTCGGCGCGAGCCGTCATCCGTACCCAATAAAATGTCGGCAACCCGACGGTCAGGCGTCAGGGACTCGGGGGACCTCGTTGTTTGGGGCGTAATGTCCCCATGTGAAAGAGGTCCCATCCGCTATGAACGAGTGGGTTCGACGATCACTGTCAGCCGGTGCGCTGACCGCAGGCGCTGTCATGGCGACCGGCGCAGCAGCACATGCCGACACCACCATGATCAGCGACGACAACGTCGGGATTCTCAACGGCACCCAGGTCAACGCGCCGATCCAGGCTCCCGTCAACCTCTGCGGCGTGGCCGCGGCGGTCGCCGGGCACGCGGTGGCCGGCTGCGAGGGCGGTAGCGCGGCTTCCATCAAGGACCTGTACGACGTCAAGATGATCAGCACGGACAACGTCGGGATTCTCAACGGCACCCAGGTTTTCATGCCGGTACAGATCCCGGTGAACGTGTGCGGGGTGGCGGTTGCCGCGCTCGGGAGTGCGGCCGCCCACTGCGACGGTGGCTCGTCGGCGACGTTGGGCAGCGGTGGTGGCCACCACAGGTCCAAAAAGCCCAAGGAATCGAAACCCAAGGAGTCGGTGCAACGCGAGGAGAGCGGCGGCAACGAGGAGGGCAAACCCTGCTACGGCGGCTGTCCCACGACCCCGCCCAAGCCGGAGCCTCCGAAGCCGCAGCCCCCGGCGCAGGAGTGCCCGCCCAAGCACCACCACCACGGCAAGGACGTCACGATGATCACCAAGGACAACGTGGGCGTCCTCAACGGCACGCAGGTGTACGCGCCGATCCAGGCGCCCGTCAACGTCAGCAGCGTCTCGGCCGCGGTCGCGGGCAGCGCATGGTCGTGGAGCGATGGCGGCTCATCCGCCAGGATGTAGCACCGCCAACAGAGCCCCGGTGTCCACAAGGGCGCCGGGGCGAACTTTTATCACCGATACGACCCCGTCGGCGGGCGCATGCACGGGATGCTCCAGCTTCATGGCCTCCAACGTGAGCAGCAGCTCACCCGCACCGACCCGTTGGCCAGGCGACACGAGCACCCGCCCCACGGCACCGGGCAGCGGCGCGGTCAGCGAGCCCTCCTCCAACTCCATGGAGGGCAAGGGAAAACGCGGCAACTCGCGCAGCGTGACCGAACCCTCCACACTGTCCAAGTAGGACACGTTGCCGACCCGGTGCACGTCGACGGTCAGCCTGATCCCCGCCACGTCGAGAACCACTTTGTGCGCGGAAGCCGAGACCACGGCGACGGGCGGATGCTCGTCCACGACGCCGACGTGGCCGAGCCCGGCCAGGTCGAGCTCCTCCGGGTCCACCACGCGCACCCACCATTGGGCCAGTGCGCCGTCTGCCGCCAGCCGGTAGCCCACCTCCACTGGCCCTGCCGGCCCGTCATACACGATTGTTTGCGGTATGGACGGTACGTTGCGCCAGCCCGAAGGGATTCCCGGCTGCACGGTCGCGCCCTCGAACCGCCCCGCGGCAGCCGCCAGCGCGGCCGCCAGGCAGCTGAGCCGCACGGCCTCCACCGACGACAGCAGCGGCGCGAACACCTCGGGCTGCCGGTCCAGCAGCCCGGCGTCGATCTGCCCGGTCAGGAACGCCGGATGCCGCAACACCCGCACCAGCAGATCGCGGTTGGTAACCAGGCCGTGCACCTTGGTTCGGGCGAGCACCCCGGCCAGCATGCGCGCCGCCTCGTACCGGGTCGGCGCCCACGCCACGATCTTCGCCAGCATCGAGTCGTAGTGCACCCCGACCACCGACCCGGGCTCGATGCCGGAGTCGAGCCGGATCCCCGGAGACAGCAAGGGTTTGAACCGCCCCACCACCTCCGGCACGTCGAACCGGTGCACCTGCCCGGTCGCGGGAAGCCAGTTGGTGGTCGGATCTTCTGCGCACAGCCGCACCTCGATCGCATGCCCGCGCATGGGCGGCGGGGTCGAGTACGGCAACCGCCCACCCTCGGCCAGGAAAAGCTGCAGCCGCACGAGATCCAGCCCCGTGACACACTCGGTCACGGGGTGCTCCACCTGCAGGCGCGTGTTCATTTCCAGGAAGTAGAACTCGCCCGCCGGGCTGAGCAGGAACTCGACCGTCCCGATCCCCACATAGCCGACCGCCTCGGCCACCGCGACCGCCGCCGCGCAAAGGTTTTCGCGCAACTGCGGCGACACGGCCGGGGAAGGCGTCTCCTCCAGGATCTTCTGGTGCCGCCGCTGAATCGAGCACTCCCGCTCGCCGAACGTGATGGTGTTGCCGTGCTGGTCGGCCACGATCTGTACCTCGATGTGGCGCGCCTGCTCGACATACCGCTCGCAGAACACGGTGTTGTCGCCGAACGCGCCGAACGCCTCGCGCCGCGCCGACGACACCGCCTCGCCCAGCGATTCGGCGTCGCGCACGATCCGCATGCCCCGCCCGCCCCCGCCCACGGCCGCCTTCACCAGCACCGGAAACTCGTCGACGAGAGTCGGGTCGGTCCACGACGGCAGCACGGGCACATCCGCCTCGGCCAGCAGCGCCTTCGCGTCTATTTTGGACGCCATCACCGAGATCACCTTCGGGGGCGGGCCCACCCACGTGAGCCCGGCCTCGGTCACCGCCCCGGCGAAGTCCGCGTTCTCGGCGAGAAACCCGTAGCCCGGATGGATCGCGTCCGCACCCGTCTTCTTCGCCGCCGCAATGATCAGGTCGCCGCGCAGGTAGGTCGCGCTGGGCGCATAACCGGGAAGCTGCACCGCGTAGTCGGCCTCCCCCACGAACGGGGCATCCACGTCCGCCGTCGAGTGCACGGCCACCGTCTCGATCCCCACCGCCCGGCACGTGGCGAAGATCCGGCGCGCGATCTCCCCCCGGTTGGCAACGAGCAATCGCCTGATCACCTAACGGCCTCCCATCGCCGACAACGCGATCCCCAGAACGGTTCTGGTGTCGCGGGGGTCGATCGCACCGTCGTACGGACTGTCGTCAATGGACAGCCAGCCGAACGTGAAGCCCCGGCTCGCCAGGGCCCAGTCCGGCGGGTCCGGCTCCAGCACGACCGTCACCTGACCCGGGTCCTGCAGCGCGCGGGCCAGCTCCGGGCTTGGTGCGCACCGCGTGGCCAGCACCACCAGCGGCATGCGCGCGATCCTGACCAGCTCCAGTCCTTTGTGTACCGCCTCGGCGTCCAGCGCCTGCGCCGTGTTGCCCAGAATCCCGACGCGGCAGCCGTGCACCGCGCCGAACCCGGCGATCAGTCCCGGCCCGCGATGCGCCCGCAGCTCCTCGAATTCGGAGCCGTCGAGCACCCGCGCCAGGACCTCGCGCACGTCCGACCGGTCCACGGCGAGCAGGTCGTCGAGCTCATGGCACGGCGGCCGGGCCCGGCACAGCGATCCGCGTGGGCGGTGATGCAGGTGCCGCACACCGACCCGGATCAGGCGCAGGGCGTCCCGTTCGTCGTCGGCCACGGCGTCGGCGACCTGCTCGTCGTGCCCGCGCGTGACCACGGTCAGGTCGGCCAGCGGCAGGGAGCCCTCGAAGGCGCCGAACACGGCGACGAACCCGCCTCGTACCACGGGATCGGGCCGTTCCACCAGCGAAACCAGCGGTAGCCCGTAGAGGCCCGCCAATTCGGCCGCCCGCAAGACCTTGCGCCTGCCCCGCTCCGACAGCCCGTCCTCGCCGACCGTCGGATCGTCGGCGATGATCATGCATTCGGTGCCCTCCACCACACCGATCGCCGTCACCACCCCGGCGCCCGCCATCTCGCCCTGCTCGTGCCCGGCCGTCGCGGCCAGCTCAAGCAGCGCCGTGTCCCGGTCGACCAGCAGCTCTATGCGCTCCCGCGGCAGCAGCTTGCCGCGCGCGTGATGGCGCGTGACCTCCCGCTCGCCACCGCCCTCCTTCGCCCGCGCGTGGGCAGCATCCAGCGAGGACAGCGCCGCCATGGCTTCACTTCGGTTGGCCAGAAAGGACGGCGTGCGGGGATCCAACGCGGTTTCGAGAGTCGTCATGCCACTTGCGCAACGAGTGGTTCAAGCCCCGCGACACGCAAGCTATCTGCCAAAGAGCTGCTGAAAAAACGAGGCGATCGGTCCTCTTGGTTTCACCTTGACCGTCGGCGGCCCGGGGTCATTGCTCTTTTGACAATCACATTGCGCCGGTACCTCGTCCAGGCGCACCGCCACCAAGAGTTCCTCCAGCGCCCGCGCGGTCGGCCGGTTCGCCGGATCGTTGACCATCCCCATCCGCAGGATCTCGACCAACCCGTCCGGTACGCCCTCGACGCTCGGGATGGGCTGGGCGAACAGCTCGATCAGCCCCAACAGCCCCGGCGGCTGCTTCTCCTGCCACCTCGGCGGGTTGCCGGACAGCAGCGCATAGAGCGTGGCGCACAACGCATACACATCGCCGGGCGGTGCGGGCTCATGCCGCCGGAACGCCTCGGGCGGCGCATAGGCGGGCGTCATCACCTCCAGCGTGATGTGCGGATCCCGCTGCTCGGCCAGGATCGCGAGCCCGAAGTCCGCCAGCGCCGGCTCCCCGAACAGGCTCACCAGAATGTTCGCCGGCTTCACGTCCCGATGCACGATCCCGCGCTCGTGCGCGTCCGCCAGCGCATCGGCGATCTTCACACCGATGTCCCGCACCACGTGCGGGCGCAGCGGCATCAGGTCCTGATAGGACCCCGAGCACAGCTCCATAATCAGATATGGGTGCTTGTCGGCCGTCACCCCGGCATCGAACAGGTCCACCACGTGCGGATGCGACGACATCCTCCCCGTCGCCCGCGCCTCGCGCACGAACCGCGCCCGGTCCCGCTCGGTTTCCAGCGTGAAATTCTCGACCTTGACCGCCACCTCACGCCCGACCGACTCCTGCCGCGCCCGGAAAATCGTCGCGTAGCCTCCGACCGCCAGCAGGGAAAGCTCGGTCAGCCCGGGAATATCGGGCACCGAGAGATTAGGCCGAGGGGTCGGACTCACGCGCCAAACGTTAGCAGCGCCTCCCCCTCCGCCTCACCCTCCGAGTTGATCATTAACTTAAATCCATGTTCGACGGCGTGTCGTGGCATCAACCTCATGGTCAATCTCGCGCAGTCGCGATGCAGCACCGAGCCGATGACTACGGGCATCGTTCCCCGAGCACGTCCGCCGGAAGATCATCTGACCGGCATGCCATCTTCAGCGCTGACCACGCCATCCCGGCACGCCGCGGTGTCAGCCCACCACGTTCGAGACCCGTTCCCCACCGAGCTTTAGAATCCGACCCCTACCGCGACCCGTGCCCGCTCGCTCACCTGCTGTGTCGCGTGCGCCAGATTCGCCGCCCGCGCCTCGACCTCGGCCGCTTCCGCCTCGTTGTCGACCGCCGCCAGGCACTTTGCCAGCGCCAGCGCCGAGCGCACCTGGCTGCGAATGTCGACCGCGGGCACGGTCTCCGCCAGCCGCGCCGCCGCGAGCGCCTCGGCCGGCTGGTCCAACCCGAGCAACGCCATCGCATACACGGCGATCGCCTGGCGCCGCGGGTAGAGCATGGACGGCGCATACGGATCGGCCGCGACCGGTGCGAGCAGGCGTGCCGCCATCGCCGCGTCTCCCGCCGCCAGCCGGGCCGCCGCCAGCAGTGAGCGCGGCCCGATCCGCGCCGGGTCGAGCACGCCGTATGGCGAGACCATCGTCAGCACCGACCGGGCATCGAGCTCCGCCGCCTCCGGGTCGCCGCGATCCAGCGCGACGAAGCCGCGCACCGTCCCGGCCATCCCGATCAGCAGTGGATGCGCGACCTTCTCGCCCTCACCCAACGCCTCGGTGAGCAGGTCTTCAGCGTGCCCATATTCTGCCAGCCCGCGCGCCACGACACCGCGCGCGACCAACGCGAACCCGCACCCCCACGCGTCTTTGGCGGCCGCGAAGTCGCGATAGGCCCGCCGTGCCTCCCGGTCGGCCTCGCCCAGCTCACCGAGCTCGGCCGCGGCGAACGCCGCCACCGCCCGCAGCGTGCCCACCGCCCACGCCTCACCGACCCGCTCTCCGAACGGCAGGAACACGCGGGCCAGCCGCTGCGCCTCGGTCAACCGCCCGGCAAGCAGACGCGCGAACGCGGTCGTGCCGCGCAGCCACGCCCGCCCCACCGGGTCTTTGGTCTGGGCGAACAGCCGGGCCGCGTGCCCGAGCGCCGCATCGGCCCCGGCGAAGTCGCCCCGCGTCGTCGTCACCCAAGCCAAGTCCTGCAAGGACCACGCCTGCGATTTCAGGTCTCCGGCCCCCACCGCGATCTGGTAGGCCCCGGCGAACCGGCTCGACGCGTCGGCCAGCCGTCCCTTCACGAAGTCGGCCATGCCCAGCCGGCGCAGCGCCTCGGCCCGCTCCCCGGGCAGTTCGGCCCGGGTGGCGACGGTGAGCGCCTCGGCCCACAGCCGGTATCCCGCCTCGCGATCACCGAGCGCCATCTGCGCCCGCCCGGCCAGCAGCAGGGCACCGGCCCGGGTGCGGGCGTCGTCGGCCGCGTCGGCAATGAGCTTCTCCGCGTCGTGCTGCGCCTCGGTGATGCGTCCACTTTGGAGCAACGCCCGTGCGTAGACCAGCCGGTCGCGCAGCGGGAGCCCGCCGTTATGCTCGGACAGCCGGCGCGCCCGCTCACCGAGCGCGATCACGTCGGCGGGCTCGCCCTCGGCGCTGGCCCGCCGCGCCGCCCGGCCGAGCGCCTCGATGCCCAGCGACACCACCTGCCGCGCGGGCACATCGGGCCGCAGCCGCACCG
>NZ_QJUG01000075.1 GCF_003426775.1 Allorhizocola rhizosphaerae
CCGCCCAGTCCCGCCTCCCCGCCCCCCGCCCTGGCTCACAATCCGTACCACCAACAACAGATCGCACCGGCGGATGATGAGGACGCGCTGTTCTCGGTGCCGCAGCCACGCCCGGCGGAAAGGGCGCCGCAAGCCCAGGCGCAGCCACCGGCCATGGCGCACGTGATGGATCGCGCCCCCCGGCTCGGCGACCCGATGCAGGATCTGCTGCCGCCACCGCCGCAGTCGTTCCCGATCCCGGGCAGGCAGCCGGGCCCGTCGCCGCAGCCGGACTCCAACGGGCCGAAGCTCAACCCGAAGTACCGCTTCGAGACGTTCGTCATCGGGTCGTCCAACCGGTTCGCGCACGCCGCGGCGGTCGCGGTGGCCGAGTCGCCGGCGAAGGCCTACAACCCGCTGTTCATCTACGGCGGGTCGGGGCTGGGCAAAACCCATCTGCTGCACGCGATCGGGCACTACGCCAAGGAGCTCGGGCATGCGCACCGGGTGCGCTACGTGTCGACCGAGGAGTTCACCAACGACTACATCAACTCGGTGCGCGACAACCGGGGCCACGACTTTCAGCGGCGCCACCGCGAGGTGGACATCCTGCTCATCGACGACATCCAGTTCCTTGAGAAGAAGGAGCGCACGCAGGAGGAGTTCTTCCACACGTTCAACACGCTGCACAACGCCAACAAGCAGATCGTGATCTCGTCGGACCGCTCGCCCAAGGCACTGGCCACATTGGAGGATCGGCTGCGCACCCGGTTCGAGTGGGGGCTGCTGGCCGACATCACGCCGCCGGATCTGGAGACCCGGATCGCGATCCTGCAGAAGAAGGCGGCGCAGGAGCGCATGAACGCGCCCGGTGACGTGCTGGAGTTCATCGCCTCGCGGGTGGCCAACTCGATCCGCGAGCTCGAAGGCGCGTTGATCCGCGTCACCGCCTACGCCAACCTGTCGCGCAGCGCCGTGACCCTGCCGGTCGCCGAGGAGGTGCTGCGCGACTTCATCCCGGACGAGCAGGCACCCGAGATCACCGCTGACCAGATCATGGCGTCCACATCGGACTATTTCGGGGTGAGCCTGGAGGACCTGCGCGGGCACTCGCGCTCCCGGGTGCTGGTCAACGCGCGCCAGGTCGCCATGTATCTGTGCCGCGAGCTGACCGACCTGTCGCTGCCCCGCATCGGGCAGGCCTTCGGCGGCCGCGACCACACCACCGTGATGCACGCCGATCGGAAGATCCGCCAGCAGATGGCGGAGCGGCGATCCCTGTACAACCAGATCGCCGAACTCACCAACCGGATCAAACAGAATTAGTCGATCCGGTACCGCTTGATCTGCCCGTTGATCGTGACGTGCAGCTCACTGCCCACCGCCTCGATCTTGGTGGCGTCCAGGAACTCGGTGTAAGGCTGGTCCACCAGCAGGGTCGCGTTCTTGGTCGTGTCGGGCAGCGGGTAGAGGTGGATCCGCCGCAGCGGGCTGCCCGCGCCGGCCCGGACTTCGATGAGCGCCGCCGCGATGCCGCGATCCGGAAAGACCGCCGACGAGATGAGCCGCGCGTCGTAGATCGTGTTGATCTCCACTGTGCCGACGCCGTCGGTGAACTGGCAGACGCCCCGGCCCGCCGGAATGACGACTTCGAGCTTCGCGTTGCGCAGGTCGATCGATGAGGGCCCGGTCGCCACATGTGAAGGGCTCGCGTCCGGTGTCTGGCTCGGGACAGCCGTGGCGGTCGGGGTGAGAGTAGGGGTCGGATCCAGCGCGCTGGGCCCTATCTCCAGCGGCACGCCGCCCGTGCGCATCTGTGTCACGCCGAAGACCACCGCGGCGAGCGCAACCGCCGCAGAGGCCGTGCTTGCCGCGTGCACGCGCCGCGCCCGCCGGCGCGAGCCCGCGATGACACGGTCATAAAGGTCGGCCGAATTGGCCTGGTCGGCCAGCGCCGCCAGCTGGCGCCGGAGCATGTCGCTCACAGCGGTGCCCCCTCTCGTAATGCCGTGACGGCACGTAGTTTGGCCAATGCCTTGCTGGTCTGGGATTTCACGGTGCCGACGCTCACGCCGAGCACCTCTGCCGTCGCCGCCTCCGTGAGGTCCTCGAAGTACCGCAACACGACCACGGCCCGCTGCCTGGGCGGCAGGGTCGCCAGCGCCGCCCGCAGCGCGAGCTGCGCCACGTGCTCCTCGTCACGTGGACCCGGCACGGTCGTGGGCTCCGGCACCTCACCCGTGGAGATCTCCGCCCGGCGCGTGCGGCGCCACCACGAGATCTGCAGGTGATACATGACCTTCCGCGTATACGCCTCGGGATTGCTGTAGCGCAAGCGTTTCCAGGCCCGATGGGTGCGGATGAGCGCGTCCTGCACCAGGTCCTCAGCCCTGTGCTGATCGCCCGCGAGCAGGTACGCGGTCCGGATCAGGGCGTGGCTGCGCGCCCGGACGAACGACTCGAACTCCTCCATGCGTGAACTAAGGCCTCCGGCCCGCCGAAAGGTTGTCCACATCATCCGTGGATAACCCGGTGGATTTCCTGTGGACGGGCTGTGGATTGCTGTGGACAGAAAAAGGGCCAAAAATCTTGCTGTGGAGAACGTGTGGACGGGGCTCCATGATCAGTGGACAACTCTTCATGATCCGTGGATATCGCTGTGGGAAACTCGATCCGGCGTTCTCCACAGTTTGGGGATAACCCATGGGGATGAGCGGTGGATAACCTGTGGACGGCAGTGGAAAAGAGTGCGCCGTCATCCACATGTGGATAAGCGGGCGGGTTGTCCACGCACCGGTCCACAACTCCTCCACAGCCATGCAGGCATGTTGAGCAGTGGAAACGCCGGTTATCCCCAGTTTCCACAGGCCCTAAGAAGAACCTGGGTTTTATCTCTAATAGAGAAAACAAAACAAAATCACCGCGGCTCGATCTGTGGATTGGATCCTGCGAAACCGAGATCGACCGTGAGGGCATATGGTCGTATCCGTTAGGCAACAGCTGGGAGGGGCATGATGAAGTTCCGGGTGGAGCGCGACGCGCTCGCCGATGCCGTGGCGTGGACCGCGAAGAGCCTGCCGAGCAGGCCGTCCGTGCCGGTGCTCGCCGGTGCGATGCTGCGCGTGACCGACGGTCGGCTGCAGGTCTCAGGCTTCGACTACGAGGTGTCCAACCAGGTTGACGTCGAAGTGCAGGCAGACGCCGACGGGGCAACGCTCGTCTCCGGCCGTCTGCTCGCCGAGATTACCAAGGCCCTGCCGGCCAAGCCGGTCGAGATGGCCGCGGTCGGCTCGCACCTGGAGCTGGTCTGCGGCAGTGCCCGGTTCACCCTTCCGACGATGCCGGTCGAGGACTACCCCAGCCTGCCCGAGTTGCCCGCGAGTGCCGGCCGGGTCGACGCGCCCACCTTCGCCGCCGCCGTCGCACAGGTCGCCATGGCCGCGGGCCGCGACGAGACGCTGCCGATGATGACCGGCGTGCGCATCGAGCTGTCCGGCGACAAACTCGCGCTGCTTGCCACCGACCGATACCGCCTGGCCGTGCGCGAGATCACGTGGGCTCCCGACGACCCATCCATCGATGTCAACGCGCTTGTCCCGGCGCGCACGCTGGCCGACACCGCCAAGACCCTCGGCCCGCTCGGCGGTGAGGTGACCATCGCGCTGGGCGGCAGTGGCGGCGGCGCCGGCGAAGGCATGATCGGGTTTGTGGGCGGCACGCGCCGCACGACGAGCCGCCTGCTCGACGGGCAGTCCTACCCGCCGGTGCGCTCGCTGTTCGCCCCGAGCTATTCCTCCGAGGCGCGCGTGACCGTGCCCGCGCTGATCGAGGTCGTCAAGCGCGTGGCGCTGGTTGCGGAGAAGGCGACCCCGGTGCGGTTGAGCTTCAGCGAGGACGGTCTCGTTGTCGAGGCCGGCGGCACCGAGGAGGCGCGCGCGAGCGAGGCGATGGAGACCGTCGTGCCGTTCACCGGTGAGACCATGACGGTCGCGTTCAACCCGCAATATCTGCTTGAGGGGCTGAGTGCGCTGGGCGCGCCGACCGCAGTCTTCTCCTTCAACGACCCGTTCAAGCCCGCGGTTATCACGCCTGCGGGCGAGGATGGTGCGGTGATCGAAGGCTTCCGTTACCTGATCATGCCCATTCGCGTCGGAAGGTAGGGGCACATGCAACTCGGACTCATCGGCCTGGGCAGGATGGGCGGCAACATGCGCGAGCGGCTGCGCGCCGCCGGGCATGAGGTCGTCGGCTACGACCGCAACCCCGACGTGTCGGACGCCACGGACCTTGCCGACATGGTCGGCAAGCTGAGCGCGCCGCGCGTCGTGTGGACGATGGTCCCGGCCGGTGAGGTCACCGAGCAGACCATCGACGCGCTCATTCCGCTGCTGCAGCCCGGCGATGTGGTCATCGACGGTGGCAACTCGAAGTTCAGCGACGACGGGCCGCGGGCCGCGCGGCTGGCCGAGCACGGCATCGGCTACCTCGACGTGGGCGTGTCGGGTGGCGTGTGGGGCCGGCAGTACGGTTACGCGCTCATGGTCGGCGGGTCGGACGAAGACGTGGCCAAGGCCATGCCCATCTTCGAGGCGCTCAAGCCGGAGGGCGAGTTCGGGTTCGTGCACGCGGGCCCGGTCGGTGCCGGGCACTACGCCAAGATGGTCCACAACGGCATCGAGTATGGACTCATGCACGCCTATGCCGAGGGCTTCGAGCTGCTTGAGGCGTCCGAGCTGGTGACCAACGTGCCGGGGGTGTTCAAATCGTGGCGCGAGGGCACGGTCGTGCGCTCCTGGTTGCTCGACCTGCTCGACCGCGCGCTGGAGGAGGACCCCCACCTGGACGGGCTGAAGGGCTACGCCGAGGACACGGGCGAGGGTCGCTGGACGGTTGAGGAGGGGATCCGGCTCGCCGTGCCCATGCACGTGATCGCGGCGTCGCTGTTCGCCCGGTTCGCCTCGCGCCAGGAGGACTCGCCCGCGATGAAGGCCATTGCCGCGCTGCGCCAGCAGTTCGGTGGGCACGCCGTCAAGAAATAGCGATTGGAATGAATGCTCGCTGCCGCCCCTTCACCCGGCGGCGAACCCATGTGAAGGGCTGACATGCACGTCCGGCGGCTGGAGCTCGTGGACGTGCGGTCCTATGAGCGCGCTGCCGTGGAGCTCGAGCCCGGGGCGTCCGTCCTCATAGGACCCAACGGCGTGGGCAAGACCAACCTTGTCGAGGCGCTGGGCTATGTCGCCACGCTGGCGAGCCACCGCGTGTCCACCGATCAGCCGCTGGTCCGGGTGGGCGCCGACCGGGGCGTGATCCGGTGCGACATCGTGCACGAGGGACGCGAGCTGCTCGTCGAGCTGGAAATCGTTCCGGGCAAGGCGAATCGTGCCCGGCTCGGGCGTTCGCCGGTGCGGCGGGCCCGTGACGTCCTGGGCGCGCTGCGGCTCGTGTTGTTCGCGCCGGAGGATCTGGCGCTGGTGCGCGGCGAGCCCGAACAGCGCCGCCGCTATCTCGACGATCTGCTGGTGGCCAGGCAGCCCCGCATGGCCGGGGTGCGGGCCGACTACGAGCGGGTGCTCAAGCAGCGCAACGCGTTGCTGCGCAGCGCCTATCTGGCACGCAAGGTGGCCGGGCGGGGTGGCGATCTGTCCACTTTGGAGGTCTGGGACCACCACCTGGCCGAGCACGGCGCGAAGCTGCTCACGGCCCGGCTCGCGCTTGCCGATGCCCTCGCGCCGCACCTGGAGGAGGCCTATCGGCTGGTCAGCGCAGGCCAGGGCAAGGCAGTGATGGAATACAAGGCCACGGCGACACCGACGTCCATTTTGGACGAGCTGGCTTCCGTCAAGGATGAGGAAATCGCGCGGGGCACGACCCTAGTCGGGCCGCACCGCGACGACCTGCTGCTGCGCCTTGGCGATCTGCCGGTGCGCGGCTACGCCAGCCACGGCGAATCCTGGTCATATGCACTGGCGCTGCGGCTGGCCTCCTATACGCTGCTGCGCTCCGAGGGCATCGAGCCTGTCCTGGTACTGGATGATGTCTTTGCCGAATTGGACACAGGGCGCCGGGAGCGCCTCGCCGACCTGGTGAGGGACGCGGCACAGGTCCTGATCACATGCGCCGTGGAGGCCGATGTGCCGCAATCGTTGCACGGCAATCGTTATCTGGTACAGCCCGGCGAGGTGCACCGTGTCTGACGAGCCCAAGGGTCCGGAGTTGGCGCGGGCCGCGCTGGAGGCCGCGCTGCGCAACCGTGCGTCCCGGGTCAAGCCGAAGGAAGCCGCGCCGGTCAAGAAGAGACGCGGCTATTCCGGTGCCGGGCCGGACCCCCGCGACCCGGCCAAGTTCAGCGACGTGCTGGCCAACCTGGTCAAGGCGCGCGGCTGGGAGCGGCCCGCGGCCGAGGCGACCCTGTTCGGCGCGTGGGAGACCGTGGTCGGGCCGGACATCGCCGGGCACAGCCGCCCGATGACGCTGTCCGACGGCGAGCTGACCATCGAGGCCGAGTCGACCGCGTGGGCCACGCAGCTGCGCCTGCTCAACAAGTCGATCCTGACCCGGATCGCCTCCGTCGTGGGCCACAACGTCGTGACGAAGCTGCGCATCCACGGCCCGGCCGCCCCGGCGCGGCAGAAAGGGCAGTGGCGCGTCCGCAAGTAGCGGCGCCGCCGCACATCAGCCACAACCGCAAGTCCGACGCCCGACTCCCTGACCGTGGACGGCAAGGCGTGCGCGACCGGCGGCGCCCGCCCGTTCGTCAGACCACCACGCCGACGCTGCGGGCGGGCGTGACCGACCCGGACGGCGACCTGATGGACGCGTACTTCCGGTGGGCCAGGTCGTCCTTTGTGGACGAGCCAGGTGCCCGGGGCGAAGCGCGGCTCGTAGGAGCTCAGCTCTCCGCGTACACGGCGAAACCCCGGTCGGCGCAGCGGCGGTAGAACCGCGCGAGCACGGCGAACTCGGAGAGCGGGAAGCTCCACTGTGGCGGGCCGCCCCCGTCGTCGCGCAGGTCGTCGAGGCGCTGCTCCAGCCAGCGCAGCTGCGCTTCGGCCAGGCGCGCTTCGGCGAGGGCCGTCCGCAGCAGCTCGGCGACGGTCTCGAAGGTCACGGTGTGCCCGTAACTTTCGTGCCCCTCGACGAACTTCTCCAGCCCGCCCGCGATCCAGGCGCAGCCGTCCGGGTCGATCACCGGGTCTTCGTCCTCCTCGGCCGCCTCTGTGGCGTAGAGCACGCCCTTGAGCCCGAGCAGGAGATCGACCACCTCGGTGTACGCAGTGGCCCGGACGGTGCCGGTGCGGGCTATGTGCCCGGCGAGCGCCGCCGTTGGTGCCGCCGTCTCCGGCCGGTCTGCCAGCTCAGCGAAGTCGACGAACTCCGCCGGCGCGACCGGGTCGTAAAACCGGCCGGTCGCGGGCCACTGAACAGCGACGTTATCCAGACCCATCGGTGCCTCTTTCGCCAGTAAGAGGAAAGCGAGTGCAACTTACGGCATCGCGGGCGTGTCGCGCTAGGCGTGCCTGTCCCGTGTAGGGGGAGTTGCGGGTGGAGCGTTTCGGGCACCTGCGGCGCTGTCAGGTACCCGCACGGTGCCGCCAGCGCACGGTTGTCGGTCCCGCCCAGTAGGATTACGGGGCATTCCTAATCCATCCGAGGGGACATTCGTGGCTGGCAGCAGCAAACAGGAGTATGGCGCAGAGTCCATCACCGTGCTCGAGGGGCTGGAGGCCGTCCGCAAGCGGCCGGGTATGTACATCGGCTCCACGGGCGAGCGCGGCCTGCATCACCTGGTGCAGGAGGTGGTCGACAACGCGGTCGACGAGGCAATGGCCGGTTACTGCGACACGATCGACGTCGTGCTGCTTGCCGACGGCGGGGTGCGCGTGGTCGACAACGGGCGTGGCTTCCCGGTTGACCTGCATCCCAAGCTCAAGAAGCCGGGCGTCGAGGTCGCGCTGACCGTGCTGCACGCCGGTGGCAAGTTCGACGGCAAGGCCTATCAGGTCTCCGGCGGTCTGCACGGCGTGGGCGTCTCCGTGGTCAACGCGCTGTCGGTGCGCATGGAGGTCGTGATCCACAAGGACGGTTTCGTGTGGCGCCAGGAATACCACGACTCCAAGCCGGGCCCGCTGGTCAAGGGCGAGGCCACCAACCGCACCGGATCGTCGGTTGCGTTCTGGCCCGACGCCAAGATCTTCGAGACCACCGAGTTCAACTTCGAGACCATCTATCGCCGGCTGCAGGAGATGGCGTTCCTCAACCGCGGGCTGACCATCCACCTGCGCGACGAGCGGGCGGAGGGCGACGAGGTGCGCGAGGTCACCTTCCTCTACAAGGGCGGCATCAGCGACTTCGTGCGGCACCTCAACAACACCAAGAGCCCCATCCACAAGTCCGTGATCGAGTTCGGGGCCGACGGCGAGGGCATGGCGCTTGAGGTCGCGATGCAGTGGAACGAGTCCTACGGTGAGTCGGTCTACACGTTCGCCAACACGATCAACACGCACGAGGGCGGCACGCATGAGGAGGGCTTCCGCGCGGCCCTCACGACCGTGGTGAACAAATACGGTACCGACAAAAAGATCTTGAAAGGTGACGAGAAGCTCACGGGCGAGGACATCCGCGAGGGCCTTGCCGCGATCATCTCGGTGAAGCTGGCCAACCCGCAGTTCGAGGGCCAGACCAAGACCAAGCTGGGCAACACCGAGGTCAAGAGCTTCGTGCAGAAGCTGTGCAACGAGTGGCTGGCCGACTGGCTGGAGCGCAACCCTGCCGAGGGGAAGATCATCATCTCGAAGGCGTCGCAGGCCGCGCGCGCCCGGGTCGCGGCCGCGCAGGCGCGCAAGCTCGCCCGGCGCAAGTCGCTGCTTGAGTCCGGCTCGATGCCCGGCAAGCTGGCCGACTGCCAGTCCACCGACCCGCGTGCGTGCGAGCTGTTCATCGTCGAGGGCGACTCGGCCGGCGGCTCGGCCAAGCAGGGCCGCGATCCGCGGGTGCAGGCCATCCTGCCGATCCGCGGCAAGATCCTCAACGTGGAGAAGGCGCGCATCGACCGCGTGCTGAAAAACAATGAGGTCCAGGCCCTGATCACCGCGCTTGGCACCGGCATCCATGACGAATTCGACATTGAGAAGTTGCGGTACCACAAGGTGGTGCTCATGGCCGACGCCGATGTCGACGGGCAGCACATCCAGACGCTGCTGATGACGCTGCTGTTCCGGTTCATGCGGCCGTTGGTCGAGCTGGGCCACGTCTACCTCGCGTCGCCCCCGCTCTACAAGATCAAGTGGAACAAGCGCGGCGACGACTTCCAGTACGCGTACTCCGACAAGGAGCGCGACGGCCTGATCCGGCTGCGTCAGGAGACCAAGCCCAACGCGAAGCCCGACGACGTCCAGCGGTTCAAGGGTCTCGGCGAGATGAACTACCCCGAGCTGTGGGAGACCACGATGAACCCGGCCACGCGCACCCTGCGCCAGGTCACCCTGGACGACGCCGCCACCGCCGACGAGCTGTTCAGCGTGCTGATGGGCGAAGACGTCGAGGCGCGCCGCTCGTTCATCCAGCGCAACGCCAAAGACGTGCGCTTCCTAGACATCTGACAGCCAATTCTTCAAAGGATTCGACTAAGTGAGCGAGACTCCCGAGACGACGTTTGAGCACGGCCGTGTGGAGCCGGTCGGGCTTGAAGTGGAAATGCAGCGGTCCTACCTCGACTACGCGATGAGCGTGATCGTGGGCCGTGCCCTGCCTGATGTGCGCGACGGCCTGAAACCCGTGCACCGCAAGATTTTGTACGCCATGTACGACGGCGGCTTCCGGCCCGACCGGGGTTACTTCAAGTGCGCCCGGGTCGTCGGCGAGGTCATGGGCAACTACCACCCGCACGGCGACACGGCCATCTACGACTCGCTGGTGCGCATGGCGCAGCCATGGTCGTTGCGATACCCGCTGATCGACGGCAACGGCAACTTCGGCTCGCCCGGCAACGATCCCGCGGCGGCCATGCGTTACACCGAGTGCCGGCTCGATCCGCTGGCGATGGAGTTGCTGCGCGATATCGACGAGGACGCGGTCGAGTTTCAGCCCAACTACGACGGGCGCAACCAGGAGCCGATGATCCTGCCGTCGCGCTTCCCCAACCTGCTGGTCAACGGGTCTGAGGGCATCGCGGTCGGCATGGCCACGAAGATCCCGCCGCACAACCTGCGCGAGATCGGGGCGGCTGTGCAGTGGTGCCTGGAGCACCCCGAGGCCGAAGAGGCCGAGACGCTCGACGCGGTGCTCAAGATTGTGAAGGGGCCCGACTTCCCGACGCGTGGTCTGATCGTCGGCACGACGGCGATCGAGGAGGCGTACCGGACGGGCCGTGGGTCCATCCGCATGCGCGCGGTGGTCGAGGTGGAGGAGGACCGCAAGGGCCGGCCGTGCCTGATCGTCACCGAGCTGCCGTACCAGGTCAACCCCGACAACCTGGCCGAGCGCATCGCCGAGCTGGTCAAGGAGGGCAAGCTCGGCGGGCTGGCCGACATCCGCGACGAGTCGAGCGGCCGCACCGGCATGCGGCTGGTGCTCGTGCTCAAGCGCGACGCCGTGGCCAAGGTCGTGCTCAACAACCTGTACAAGCACACGCAGCTGCAGGAGACGTTCGGCGCCAACATGCTGGCGCTCGTCGACGGGGTGCCGCGCACGCTCAACCTCGCGCAGTTCCTGCGCTACTACGTGGCGCACCAGATCGAGGTCATCCAGCGGCGCACGGCCTACCGGCTGCGCAAGGCCGAGGAGCGGGCCCACATCCTGCGCGGTCTGGTCAAGGCGCTCGACGCGCTCGACGAGGTCATCGCGCTCATCCGGCGCTCGCCCACGGTCGACGAGGCCCGCACGGGCCTGATCCAGCTGCTCGACATCGACGAGATCCAGGCGACCGCGATCCTGGACATGCAGCTGCGCCGGCTCGCTGCCCTGGAGCGGCAGAAGATCGTCGACGAGCTGGCGAGGATCGAGATTGAGATCAAGGACCTGAAGGACATTCTCGCGAAGCCGGAGCGTCAGCGGAAGATCATCTCCGATGAGCTCGGCGGGATCATCGAGAAGTGGGGCGACGAACGGCGCACGAAGATCATCCCGTTTGACGGGGAGGTCTCGATGGAGGACCTCATCGCGCGTGAGGACGTCGTGGTCACCATTACCCGTACCGGATATGCGAAACGGACCAAGATTGACCTCTACCGCTCGCAGAAGCGCGGCGGCAAGGGCGTCGCGGGCGCGGCGCTGCGGCAGGACGACATCGTCAGCCACTTCTTCGTCAGTTCGACGCACGACTGGATGCTGTTCTTCACCAACAAGGGCCGGGTATACCGGGCCAAGGCCTATGAGCTGCCGGAGGCGTCGCGCACGGCACGCGGGCAGCACGTGGCAAACCTGCTCGCGTTCCAGCCCGATGAGCACATCGCCCAGGTAATTCGGATCCAGAATTACGAAGTGGCCCCATATCTGGTCCTGGCGACTAAGAATGGCCTCGTGAAGAAGACCGCGCTGGCCGAGTTCGACTCCAACCGAAGCGGCGGCATCATCGCGATCAACCTGCGCGACGAGGACGAGCTCGTCGGCGCGGCCCTGAATTCCGCTGACGACGATTTGTTGTTGGTGAGCAAGCAGGCGCAGGCCATCCGGTTCAACGCCACAGATGAGGCGTTGCGCCCCATGGGCCGGGCAACATCTGGTGTGATTGGGATGAGATTCGGCGATGGCGACGAATTGCTTGCTATGGAGGTCGTCCAAGAGGGTATGGAAATGGACGTCCTAGTGGCGACAAACGGGGGATATGCCAAACGCACTCCGATCGAGGAGTATCCGATCCAGGGTCGGGGCGGCAAGGGAGTCCTGACCGCAAAGATCACGGAACGCCGTGGCGGACTGGTGGGCGCGGTCGTTATCAGCCCAGAAGACGAGCTCTTCGCCATTACCAGCAATGGCGGAGTTATTCGGACTCCGGTGAAGCCCGTGCGCAGGACGCGCGATAGGAACACAATGGGTGTCAAGCTGATGGACCTCCCAGAAGGCGTGACCCTCGTCGCCATTGCCCGTAATGCCGACGAGCCGGACGAACAGGACTAGTGCATGACCGAGACACAGGCGATGTCGGAGACCGCGGGGACTCCGACGGATCAGCCCGACCAAGGTCCCAATGAGCCGGCCGCCGCGGCGTCTGCGAGTGCAGCGGCAGCGGTGGACGGCAAAGTGGCCATGGGGCGTGCGACAGTCCCCGCCGACCAGTCCGAAGCGACCACAGCCAGCGGGCCCGCCTTCACCAGGCCGGCTGGCATGCCCACGCCGCCCGCGGAGGACGGCAAAAAGGGCGACAAGCCGATAGGCAGGACGGCGATGGGCGCGGCGACGCTGCGCTCGGTCGTCAACAGCGCCACCGCCGGCGCTGTGCGAGTGACCGAGGCCGTGCGCGCGGCGCGGACCACCGCGACGGTGGGCGCCTCACGCGGGCCACGCCGGGCGAGGCTCAGCATCAAGCGGGTCGATCCCTGGTCGGTGATGAAGTTTTCCTTCGCCGTGTCCTTCGTTCTGCTCGTCGTCATCATCGTGGCGACCTCGGTGCTTTATCTGGCACTCGACGCCATGGGCGTATTCACGTCGGTCAACAAGACGCTGGCCGAGCTGTTCACCTCGCAGGGCGGGGGCGGCGACCCGTTTAAGATCACCGCAGGTGGCGTGATCGGGGTCTCGGCCATCCTCGGCGCAATCAACGTGGTGCTGTTCACCGCGCTGATGACCCTGGGCGCGTTCGTCTACAACGTCTGCGCCGACCTGGTGGGCGGCGTGGAGGTGACCCTCGCCGAGCGCGAGTAGATCCGATCTGGTGCCGGTGGCGTGGGAATGCCCATGCCACCGGCACCATGCTGCACGGGTCAGGCATTCTTTGCGTGATCGGCGTGATGTGTCACCGGCGCGGCGCGCCTAACTGGTTTGGGGGATTCCGGAGCCATGAGGTAAGGTTCGTTGTCGCTGAGGGGCTATAGCTCAGTCGGTTAGAGCGCAGAGCTGATAACTCTGAGGTCGATGGTTCGATTCCATCTAGCCCCACGAGCCGGCCGATGCATCGCGGCCCGCCGCGATGCGAGCACCCGGGGCCTGCGCCCTAGGTCCGAGTCGCGGCGGCCGGCCCGGTGGTTCGGAAGGCTCAGTTGTTGCTACACGTGCACCCCGCCTGGCGTCGATGATGTGTTGAGGTGGCCACCATGTTCAAAAAGCTCCTGGTTCTCGCGGGGATCGGAGTCGCCGTCGCGTTGGTGGCCCGCAAAATCAAGACCAGCATCCACGACCGAGAGGTGTGGCACGAGGCGACGACGACCGCGCCAGACCTGCGCTGACGCCAACTCCCTTGCGGAGCCCGGGGCCTTAGCTCAATTGGCAGAGCACCGCCTTTGCAAGGCGGGGGTTAGGGGTTCAAGTCCCCTAGGCTCCACCAGCCCAAATAAAGATCAAAATAGGCTGTACCGGCAGCCGGGTACAGCCACCGGTACAGCCTAGAGCGTTATTGATCTTCCTGTTCCGGCTTCTCCTCCATCATGATCCGATCAATCCTGTCGGCGGCATCCCTTGCCTTGGTGGGCAGGATGTGTCTGTAGGTGTCGGCCGTTAGGCGGATCGTCGAGTGCCCAAGTAGGTCCACCACGGTTCTCAACTCCTGCCCGCTGTGGATGCAGCGTGGACGGCGATCGCTACCGTGCGGCATGTGACTAAACGGCTCCGATGGCTGGTGACCGTGGCGGCCGCAGCCGTGGTCCTCGTGTGTGCCTCGCATGGAAGTTCCAGGTCAGGGAACGCGCCGCCCACGGCCAAACGGTCGACTGGTGGCTCTACATGAAGAGCGAGGATGACCGCTGGACGGTGTGCACTGATGTGCCTGGGCCGCAAACCATGGGCTCGCACGGTAGGCGGGATGTCCTATCGGAGCCGCTGCTGTAACCGGCAATGATGGACTCACCTTCATCTTGATCTTCGTGCAGCCCGGTGCCAACGATCGCTGATAAGTGCCGACTATCTCACCTAGCAGTAGCCGGGCTCGCTGGTTTCCGGTCGGCACAGGGTCCACGCGGCCTGAGCCGTGAGAATCCTCCGTGCCTATGGTTCGGCGTAGCTGCCGTAGGTGCGATGATCTGCCCGGTGGACTGGCCGTGCAAGCAGTCGAGGTAGTGCCAGGGGCAGTCCTAAGCGGGCCGGTATCGCACATTTACGACCGCCGTCGGGTCGCCTTCGCCGACCCGGTGGAGGCGGATCGGGTCGCTGCCGGGGTTGTCGTAAAGCCGGATGCCCTGGCCGAGCAGGACCGGTGCAATGTGGAGGTCGATCTCGTCGATGAGCCCGAGTTCGAGCAACTGGCGTCCGATGGTCGGGGAGAACACTTCGAGGTTTTTGCCGCCTGCAGCCTCCAGCCCGATCCGCACCGCCTCGGCCGGACTGCAGTTCAGGAACGTGACTCCCTCGGCGGGCGTCGCGTCCTCAGGGTGATGGGTCAGCACGAAGAGCGGGCCTTTCCAGGCACCGCCGTAGATCGCGCCGGCGTCCGGGTAGGCGTCCCAACCGTCTCGGCCGCCGAGCACGGCGCCTGTGGTCTCGACGTATTCGTCGGCGAGGCCCGGACGGTGTGTGGTCCCGGCCATCCAGTCCATCGAGTGGTTGGGCCCGGCCACGAAACCGTCCAATGACATCGTGAAGTGCCAGAGCACCTTGCCACCCGCGGTCTGCGGGGCTGTGTCGCTCATGGATCTGCTCCCAAACCAATCTGCTTGCGATATGCAATCGGCAATGGTGACGGTAGGACACCCGATGGTAAATTGCAACCAGTTCGGGTGAGGGCGAGGAGGGCGAGTTGGCGAACCCGGCGCGTTCAGGTTGTCCGATCAATGCCGCGGTCGAGGTGTTCGGCGACAGCTGGAGCCTGCTTGTGTTGCGCGACATCATGTTCGGCGCGCGGCGGCACTTCAGGGAGCTGCTCGCCGGCTCCGAGGAGGGGATCGCCTCCAACATCCTGGCCGACCGGCTCAAGCGGCTGGTGGCTGTGGGCCTGTTGACCCGCGAGGAGGCGGGGCCGGGCCGCCGGGCCGCTTACAGCCTGACCGAGGCCTCGATCGAGTTGGTACCGATCTTCGCCCAGCTTGGCGATTGGGGCCTGCGCCACCGTCCGACCAGCAAGCGGCTGCGGGTGCGCGCGGAACTGCTCGCGGCCGGTGGGCCGGAGCTGTGGGCCGAGTTCATGGCCGAGCTACGGACGATCCATCTGGGCGAACCGGCCCCACCGCGCGAAGGTCCGAGCGTCATGGAGCGTCTGGCGAGCGCTTACGCCGCAGCGCTCTGAAGGTCTGACCGACGGGTGCGGCCCGACCTCGGGGGGCGAGGCCGGGCCGCAGCGTCCGGGCCCGAACGCTAGTCGGCTGAGTCGGCCGAGTTGGCTGAGCCGGCCGAGGCCGCCGAGGCCGCGGAGCTGGCAGAGTTGGCTGAACTGGCCGAAGCCGCGGAGTTGGCTGAGTTTGCCGAGTTGGCTGAGTCGGCTCCGGCCGCCGCGGGGGGTTCCTGAGCCGGCGCGAGCGGGGAATCGGCCGAGTCGTGTCCGGCTGACGAATTGGGCGAATCGGCGGAGCCGGCAATGCCATCGTCGTCCGCGTCGTACTGCGTGTTGACGTGGACCGGGCTCACCTTGTCGTGCAGGTCGATGTGTCCGCTGGCGACGGCGGCGCCGCCGAGGCCCGCGATCAGTGCGGCGGCACCTGCTCCTGCTGCGGCGATCCGCCACGGTCGGCTGATCCTCATGTTGGATGTCCTCCTTCGTCGTGCTTCTGCGTTACCTACGACGGTCCCGGGCCTGGATGAGCTGGGCTTGAGCCGGCGGTGAGAGCTGTCTCATGGAGTCCTCACGGGCGCGTCCGCCAGCCATGCGGCGGCAAGGTCGAGCCGGGCCATGGTGATCGCGGGCCAATCGGGTTCCTGTACCCGGTGTGGGCCCGTGGCCAGGGACAGCACCACGGCAGCGATGCGCCCGCGCAGGACTGCCGGGTCGGTGTGCCGGTCAAACACGGCCAGCCAGTCGGCAGCCAGCCGGTTGATGGCCGGCGCGCGCCGTGGGTCGATCTGGGCCAGCACGCTGAGGTGGCCGATCATGCAGGCCAGGTCGTCCGCGCGGTAGCCCGCTCCGGCAGTGTCCACATCGAGCAGACCCGTGATGCGATCGCCGGTTACCAACAATTGGCTTTCATACAGGTCCCCATGCACCGCGGTGACCGGCTCCGGCTCGTCAAGGGTCGCGAGTTCAGCGGCGAGTTCACCGACCCGGGTGGCCCGTTGCGGCAGTGCCGCTCCGATCACCGCGGCATAATGTCCGGCTCTGTCCAACCACGACACTCGGGGCGGCCCATCAGCCAACCGAGGCGGCAGCCGGTCCAGCACGGAGAGCACCTGCTGCGCGGACGGCACGGCGCCGCCGAGCATCAGTGAGCGCCGCAGTGTCCGGCCAGGCAGAGCCTCCAGCACGAGCAGCCCGTCCACCGTGTACCCGAGGCTGGGCGGCGCAGGCACGCCGCAGCCCGTGAGCAGCCGGTGCCGTTCGTGCAGCGCCACGACCTTCTGGGGCCGGACCACCTTGAGGTACAGCCGCCCGCGCCCGGTGGCGGCCTCGATGACGGCGCGCCGTCCCGGCCGATAGGCCCGTGTGCGCAGCCGCGGAGGCCCGCCACCGTAACCGAACTCGCCTAGCAAGCGCCCGACCGCGCCCGGATCGGTGGCGGCAGCCAGCGCGGGCAGGTACGGATCGTGGGGAAACCGCCAGACCGCGACCCGATCGACACCGTCGTCGAGCACGAGAGCCCCGTCGGGCGCACGCGCGGTGGTGGCTGCGAGCTGTTCCTCGCTCACGCGCCCGTCGGGCCAACCGATGCGTGCCTGGTATCCGACGGTGCAGCCACGACCGGGCTGATTGTCGACGTGAACAGCGCGCCAGGACAACAGCCGCCCGCCCACCGGAGCAAGAGCCGCGGCGAGTGGACCGGCCGCATCCGGTCCGGTCAACAGCCCGAGATCACCAGTCATGTCGTCGAACGGTGCCAGTCCCCGATGAGCCGGCCGTGAGCCGCCGATGAGAACCGTCTCAGGCGGCCGGCGCCGACCTGCCCGTGAGGCGCAGGTGCGACTGGATGGCCTGGACCAGGGCCAACGTCTGTGCCGTGGCGTATTCGGCGGACCACACGATGCCGTAGGTCATGGTGAGCCCCGCGTCGAACGGAACGAACGCCAGGTCGGGCCGGCGCACCGTGCCCGCGAGCGGCGCCGGGGTGGGCAGAACACCGCGCCTGGCCGCCACCAGATCCAGCGCGGTGGTCCAGTTGTCGTGCTCGTCGCCGTCCTGAAAGCCAATGCCCTCGGCCCGCAACCGCGCGATCAGCTGGGCCCACACGCTTCCGGGCGGCCTGCTGCGCGGCATGAGCAGCGTCCGCCGGGCCAACTGTCCAAGGTGGACTCGCGCCGCGCCCGCGAGCGGATCCGCCATGGCCACGGCCAGATGAGTGATCGGGATGTGGAACCGCCCGGTGTAGGCCAGCCCCGGCGGGAACGGCGCGCTCATGATGGCCACCGCGTCGCGCGCCAGCTCCGCCGTTGCCGAGCTCCAACCGGTCGGGCGCAGCTCGACCTTGATGGGCGGGGTGCGCTGGCCGAGCCGCTGCGCGACCTGTGCGGCCAGCGTGCCGGTGAGCGGGCAATAAGCCAGGCGAATGGATCCGCCGGTGGGCAGGGCCAGCCGGGTGGCCTCCGCCGTGAAGGCCCGCGCCCGGTCGAGCAGCTCCTCGGCGTGCGGCAGCAGCAGCTTGCCCGCCTCCGTGAGCTGCACCTGCCGGCTGCTGCGGTCGAACAGACGCAGATCGAGCGTGCGCTCCAGCCGGGCGATGGTCTGGCTGACCGCGGGCTGCGACATGCCGAGCTCCCGCGCCGCCCCCGAGAAGCTCATGCGCTGAGCGACCAGCACATAGCAGGCGATGTCGGCAAGCGGCGGGCCCGGCTCCATCGGCCAAGTATGCCCAGGCACCGACCCATAAGCGAGCGTGATACGGGCCGCGCCGATCGCACCCGGCCACCACAATTGCCCGCTGTGACGATCTCCAAGAAATCCAGCACCGTGCTCGGCTATCCGCGGATCGGCCTGCGCCGCGAACTCAAGCGTGCCCTGGAGTCCTATTGGGACGGTGCGATCAGCGCCGAACAGCTTCACCAAACCGGCCGGCTGCTGCGCGAACAGACCTGGTCGCGCCTGCGCGAGCTGGGTCTGGACCAACTGCCGGGCAACACGTTCTCGTACTACGACCATGTGCTCGACGCGGCAATGCTCTTTGATCTGGTACCGGATAAATATCGCAGTGAACACGAGCTGGACAGCTATTTCGCGATGGCGCGCGGCACGTCGACACTCGCTCCGCTGCCCATGACCAAGTGGTTCGACACCAACTACCACTACATCGTCCCGGAGATCGGCCCGTCGTCGGCGTTCAAGCTCAACGCCGCCAAGGTGATCGGCGAGTTCCGGGAGGCGCGCGAGCTTGGCCTGATCACCCGGCCGGTACTGCTCGGCCCGATCACCCTGCTGCTGCTCTCCCGCGCCGAAGCGGGCAGCCCGCCCGCCTTCACCCCGCTGGATCGCCTCTACGCGCTGCTGGCCGTGTACGCCGAACTGCTCGCGCTCCTGCAGGCCGAGGGCGTGCCGTGGGTGCAGCTCGACGAGCCGGCGCTGGTGCAGGACCGCTCGGACCGCGAACTCGACGCGCTCGCTGAGGCCTACACCTACCTGGGCGGGCTGACCGGCCGCCCACAGCTCATGGTGGCCTCGTATTTCGGCGAGCTCGGCGCCGCCCTGCCGATCCTGGCCCGCACCCCGGTCGAGGCGATCGCGGTGGACCTGGTGCGCGGTTCGGCGCACGGGCTCAGCGAAACGGGCAAGACCATCGTGGCGGGCGTGGTTTCGGGCCGCGACGTGTGGCGCACGGATCTACCCGCCGCGGCCGCACTCCTGCAACGACTCGGGCCGGACGTCGTGGTGAGCACGTCGTGCTCACTGCTGCACGTGCCCTACTCCTTGGACGCCGAGTCCAAACTGGACCCCGAGTTGCGTGCCCGCCTGGCCTTCGCCGAGCAGAAGGTGGCCGAGGTGGTCCAGCTCGCTTCGGGCACGGTCGAACCGGTGCCCGCCGCGCAGAACACACGTCCCTGGATCCCGCGCCAGGCGCAGCGCAGAAGCCCTTATCCCGCAAGGTCCGCGGCGCAGGCCGAGTATCTGCGCCTGCCCCCGCTTCCGGTCACGACCATCGGCTCGTTCCCGCAGACCGCCGACCTGCGCGCCACGCGCGCCGACGCCACCGCCGGGCGCATCGACTGGCCCCAGTACGCCAAAGCCATCCAAGCCGAGATCGAGAAGGTGATCCGGCTGCAGGAGGAGCTGGGCCTCGACGTGCTCGTGCATGGCGAGCCGGAGCGCAACGACATGGTCCAGTATTTCGCCGAGCACCTGGACGGGTTCGCCACCACCGAGCACGGGTGGGTGCAAAGCTACGGCTCGCGCTGCACCCGCCCGCCCATCCTGCACGGCGACGTTTCGCGTGTTGCACCGATCACGGTCGGCTGGTCGCGCTTTGCCCAATCGCTGACCGGCAAGCCGGTCAAGGGCATGCTCACCGGGCCGGTCACGATCGTCGCGTGGTCGTTCAAGCGCCCGGACGTGCCGGTCGCCGAGTCGGTGTGGCAGGTGGCCGAGGCCCTGCGGGACGAGGTCGCCGACCTTGAGGCGGCCGGGATATCGATCATCCAGGTAGACGAGCCGGCGCTGCGCGAGCTGATGCCGCTGCGCCGGCGCGATCAGGCGGACTATCTGGCGTGGGCGGTGGAGGCCTATCGGCACGCGACCTCGGGCGCGAGCGATCGCATCCAGATCCACACGCATCTGTGCTATTCCGACGCGGCAACGATTTTCGCGGCCATCGACGGGCTCGACGCCGACGTCACCACCATCGAGTCGGCCCGCTCGCATGGCGCGGTCCTGCTCTCGCCAAGCGCCTCGGGGTTCGAGCGTGGGCTGGGGCCGGGCGTGTACGACATCCACTCGCCGCGCGTGCCGTCCGAGGACGAGGTGGCCGCGCTGATCGCCGCCGCGCGGCGGGTCGTCCCGGCCCCGCGATTGTGGGTCAACCCGGACTGCGGTCTCAAGACACGCACGTATCCACAGGTCCAGGCCGCTCTGCGCAACCTCGTCTCGGCCGCGCGGCAGGCGCGCGATCGGATGGCGTGATGGCAGACGCGATCCTGACCGCGCGGCAGCGACCCCGGCTGCGGCAGGGGTGTCGACTCCAGGTTTCCCGTCCGGGAGTAGGTCGGACTAGAGCGGCGCGGCACTGTCCAAGATGGAGTCCACGAGGCGGGACTGCGATTCGGGCGCCACGGCCAGCACGAACGACACCAGCTCGGCCGTGAGCGCCACGACCAGCACGCGGACGTAGGCCGGCTCGCCGTCCTCGGGGTGCAGCACGAGGCGGTACCCGGCAAGCGCGGCGGGGCGACCGGCGACCGTCGTCTCCTCCATCACGACGTCGACCCGGCTGCCCTCGAACGGCAGGAAGAACTCGCCGTATTCGGAGGCGAGCCAGGCGGCACCCGCGATGAGCTCGTCTTTGGACGGTGGTGCCGCCAGCAGGTGATCCCACCGGCCTGAGCCGATCATCGCGCCCGCGGAGTCGGAGATGGCTCGGGTGAACGGCGCGATCAGTTCCTCCGCGCGGTCATGCCAGCCGGGCGGCAGCACATAGCTCAGGCCGGAGTCGGGGTCTGCGGTTCGGGGGAGCGACACGGACACAGCCCCACCTCCACATCCGACAGAGGCTTCCGCGGCCGACTATAGGTGAATCATTCAACCCCGACAATGTGGTTTCACGTGAAACGTCGACATCGTTGACTATCAACAGCCGTCGTCGCCGCAGTATTCACCCGAGCCGGTCGGCGCGAGCTGGACGAAACCCGTGCGGCGCTGCACCTCGGCGATCACATCGCGGAACGTGGCCGGGTCCTGCGCGCCGCTGATCGCGTACTTGCCCTCGAAGACGAACATCGGCACACCGGTCACGCCCAACTCGCGAGCCGTCGCGAGCTCCGACCGGACCTCCTCGACGCCCTCGCCGCCCGCGAGATCGATCGGCAACTCCAGTTCGAGGGCCAGCCGGTCGAGCACCTCGTGCGAGCCCACATCGAGCCCGTCGGTGAAGTGCGCCTTGTGCAGGGCCTCGACAACCGGCCGCTGGTCGAGCCCGAGCGCGCCCGCCTTCCAGATCAGACGGTGCGCGTCGAACGTGGCGGCGGCCACGGCCCGGTCGAAGTTCATGGTGAGACCCTCGTCACGGGCAACGGAAGTGACGCGCTCGAACATGCGCCGCGCGTTGGCCTCGCCGCCGTAGCGCGAACCGAGCCACTCCACGAGTGGGGTGCCCCCGGACTGCACCGACGGATCGAGCTGAAACGCACGCCAGCGCACCTTCGACGCCGGGGGCAGTGCTTTGAACAGGCGGCGCTCGCCGATCCAGCACCACGGGCACACGACATCCGAGTAGACCTCAATGTTCACGACCCCTGCAACAGAGGATGACTGTTCAACAATTCCCGCCGCCGAGTGTGTGTAAAACTACGCGACGTGGCTTGGAGCAGGTATGTAGCCCTGGGGGACAGCTTCACGGAGGGCCTGGACGATCCATACCCCGACGGCATGGGCACCGGCTATCGCGGCTGGGCCGATCTCGTGGCTGCCCACCTCAACGTCGAATACGCCAACCTCGCCATCCGTGGGCGGCTGTTCGACGCGGTCGTGGCCGAGCAGGTCGAGCCGGCCCTGGCGATGCAGGCCGATCTGATCAGCTTCGCCGCCGGGGGCAACGACATCCTGCGCCGCCGGTGCGACCCGCCTGCCCTGATGGCGCGCTTCGCGAAAACCATTGAGCTTTTTCGCGGTACCGGTGCCGACGTGCTGGTGTTCCGGTTCGCCAACGTGCTGTCGCGCCTGCCGGGCAACCGCATGATCGGGCCGCGGGTGCGCTATCTCAACCAGGCGGTGGGCGAGATCACGGAGCAATCCGGCGCGCGCCTGGTCGACCTGTGGTCCGACCCCGAGTACGACAACCCCGCCCTGTGGAGCGTCGACCGCCTGCACCTGTCGGCAGCCGGCCACCTGCGCACGGCCGCGCATGTCCTTGCCGCGCTTGACGTTTCGCCCCCAAGCCAGTGGTGGGATGTGCCCGGCTGGCCCCCGCCGAGGTCGTGGGCTGCCGCGCGGGCCGCCGACGCGGCGTGGGCCGCACGCCACCTCGCACCGTGGATCAAGCGTCGGCTCACGGGCAGGTCCTCTGGCGACGGGATCCAGGCGAAGCGGCCGAGCCTGCGCCCGATGGCTTGACGCCGGCCGAGCACGCGTGTGCCCCCGAGCACACATGCGCCAACGGGCCCCGGGCCGCGGCACACAGCTGCCGCGGCCGAACCCCCTCGCGGTCAGACAGTTCCTGACCGCCCCCGCTGAGAAGTCAGGGTGCCCAACCGGTGGCGGTGCGTCCACAAGATTCGGTTCCAACCTAAAGACGCACGTCACGACTGTGGTTAGGATCTTTCAAACCCTCGAAACCCCTGGATTTGTCGCAGATGCTCAGGATCTTCTTCACGGCGCAGGACATCGCCCGGACCCGGCTTGCCCCCGCACCGGATCCGCTGTGGGAGATCGTGCTCAGCCTGCAGATGCTCCGCGGCCAGCGTGGCGATCTGCTGTTCTCGCAGTGGCGCCGGGAGACCGCGCGGACGCTGCGCCGCGCCGAGCTGGGCCCGCGGCTGGAACTGCTATTGGCCCTGGCTCCCGAGCTCGGGTACTTCCCCGACTTCATCACGCCGGACGATTCGCTGCGCGGCATGGAGTACGGCCTGGAGGCGATCCGCAGCGCGCCGAACGAGACCATGCGCCACGAGCTGGCCCTGCTTGAGCACAGCCAGCTGCTGCGCACCGGCAAGCGGCTGCCGGCCGGCGCGACGCGACTGGCCCGAGGCGAGCCCGCGGCCGTGACCGAGCTCACGCAGACCATGCGGGAGTATTACGAGCTGGCGATCCAGCCGCACCAGCGCGGGATCGAGGCCGCCGTCCAGGCCGACCGCAACCTGCGCCTGGACGCGTTCGCCCAGGCCGGGATCGAGGGCCTGCTGGCCAGCCTGCGCCCGATGATGACGTGGAACGCGGGCGAGCTGCAGGTGCACGGCCATCGCGACCAGGAGATCCACCTGGATGGGCGCGGTCTGCTGATCATCCCGTCGTATTTCTGCGTCAACCATCCCATGACGATGTTCGATCCCACGCTCCCGCCGGTCCTGATCTACCCGGTGTCCCGTTCGCCGGCGAACCTGCCGCACGGTCAGCGGGTCGCGCTCGCCGGGCTGATCGGGCAGACCCGCGCGGCCATGCTGGAAGCGATCGCGGGCGGGTGCACGACCTCCGAACTGGCCCGCCGCGTCGGCGTCTCGGCCGCGTCGGCCAGCGAGCACGCCGCGATCCTGCGCAGCGCCAGGCTCATCACGAGCCATCGCGACCGCAATCGCATGGTGCATCACGTGACCCGGCTGGGCCACGCCCTGCTCAACGGGCTGTGAAACCTGGGTGCAACCGGGCCCTTTCCCTTCGCGTGTACGAGGTGCTTCAAGGCAGGGGAGTTCATCCGGTACAGGAAGGAAGGGCAGTGTGACGGTCATGGCGGCAGCCGCGACAATACCGATCGCCGAATCCCAGCGGGATTTCGACGACCTATATGCCGTGGCATATCAAGGGCTGACGCTTCAGCTCTACGCATATCTCGGCGATCTGTCCGAGGCACAGGACGTCGTGCAGGAGGCGTTCTGCCGGGCGTATTCCAAATGGAAGACCATCAGCGGGTACCAGGAACCGGCCGCATGGGTGCGCCGAGTGGCGTGGAATCTGGCCACGAGCCGGTTTCGTAAGCAGAAGGTGGCCGCGACGTTCTGGCGCAAGCAGCGGGTCGAGCACCTCGAGGGTCCGTCGCCCGACCGGGTGGCGCTGACCCGGGCACTGGCGAAAATCCCGGCGCAGCAACGCAGGGCGGTGGTCCTGCACTACATGGCGCAACTGTCCATCGTGGAGATCGCCGAGCAGGAGGGTGTCGCTGAGGGCACCGTGAAGAGCTGGCTGAGCCGGGGCAGGGCCGCGCTCGGGCAGCAGTTGCAAGACCGGAAGGCGAAGGGGCGTAACGATGTCTGAGCACTACGACGAACTGATCGGTGAGGCATTCGGCGAGTTCACCAGCGCGGCGGCGCCGTCGGTGCGCGCGGCCGGGACGGCTGCGGTGCGAAGCACGGTGGCGCACCGGCGCAAAGCGCGGCTCATGACCTTCAGCGTGCTCGGCGCATTGCTGCTCGCTGTCCCGGTGACGGCGCTGGCAGCCAACCCGTGGGGCAACAACGGCCCGCCCCACATGGCGGCCTCCGACGGGCCCACGACGCCGGTCCCGTCGCCATCGGCCGAACCGAGCCCGCCCCCGCCGCGACAGGTGCAGTCGCCCGATGGCCGGATCACGCTGGACCAGCTGACCAGTGTGGACGTGACCGTGCCCGCCTGGGCCAAGGACTTCGCCCGGTGCAAGAGCGGCTCGGTGCGGCTGAAGAAGACCGGTCCCGCGCAAAACGATCTGGTGGTCAACGCCGTGGTGCACACCAATCTGGACTCGGATCCGCAACTGGAGACGGCCGCCGTGCTCCTCTGCCTGTCCGGTGACCCGAGCCCGGAGATGGTGGTGGCGTTCGACCGGGACCACGACGGGAAGATCGTCACGCTCGGGCGCATCCTGGGCGGCGGTGGCTGGGACGACGTCGACTTCGTGCAGACCATGTCGGCCCGGCCGGACGGCGGGATCAACGTGCGCGCCTGCATCGGCGGGTGCGGGTCGGACCCGACCGACAACATGTACCAGAACCGCGAATACGCCTGGGACGGGAGCGAATTCGCCCGGGTGAAGTGACACTGACAGCAGTTGACCGGGGCCTCGCCGATCGGCGGGGCCCCTTAGCGTACCCAATAAAGATCTTTGCAACCGACCACGGACAGCATGCGTGTTGCCGGTGCGCTCCCATCGGAGCAGCAGAGAGGAACGGCGAGATGGAGCATGTCATGGTGAGTGGGGCGGCGCCACCACTGTCCAAAGTGGCCGAAGCCGCACGCCGCGATTTCGACGAGTTCTACGCGGCGACGTTTCAATCGTTGAGGTCGCAGCTGTACGCGTATCTCGGTGATCGCGCCGAAGCGCAGGATGTGGTGCAGGAGGCATACTGTCGCGCCTTCGCGCGCTGGAAAAGGATCAGCACGTATGACGACCCGGTCGCCTGGGTCCGCCGGGTGGCGTGGAACCTCGCCACAAGCCGCTTCCGCAAGCAGCGGTCGGCCACCACGTTTCTGCGCAGACAACGCGAACAGCACGCCGACGGCCCATCGCCGGACCGGGTGGCGCTCGTGCGCGCGCTCGCGGCCATCCCCGAGCGGTTGCGCAAGGCCGTTGTCCTGCACTACATCGGGCAACTGTCGGTCGGCGAGATCGCGCTGCAGGAGGGCGTCGCCGAGGGCACGGTGAAGAGCTGGTTGTCGCGCGGCCGGGCCGCGCTGGGCGAGCAATTGAGCGACAAAGGGAACCGGAGGTAATCATGTCTGAGCACTACGAGGAACTGATCGGCGGAGCGCTGGACGAGTTCCGCTACGCGGAAGCACTTGAGGGGGCGCCCACGGGCGGATCGGCGGCCGTGCGGGCCAAGGTGGCACACCGCCGCAGGGTGCGCATCACGACATACAGCGTGCTGGGGGCATTGTTGATCGCCTTGCCGGTGGCGGCGTTCGCGGCCAATCCGCGCGGCAACAACAGCCCGCCGGCCGATGTGCTGGAGACGCCGACACCGGCCCCGGTCGTCACCACACCACCCCCGCATTCGCCGTTGCCGGAGGTCAAGGACGGGCGCTTCACGGTTGAGGAGCTGCTGGGCGCCCCTGCGCCGACGTTCGACGAGCCGGCCTGCGGCAAGAAGATCGTGGCCAAGCCGGCGCCCGGGGTGGAAAGCAAGGTGTTCGCCAAGGAGGTGGCGCACGCCAACCTCGACTCCGATCCGCAACTGGAGACCGCGGCCCTGCTGGTGTGCACCACCGACGACGAGTCCACCCGGGTCGCGGCCTACGACCGCGACGCCGAGGGAAAGGTCGTCATGCTGGGCGTCGTCGTCGGCATGCTGGGCGAACGCGGCATGCACGATGTCATCGGGATCAAACCCCGGACGGCGGGCGGGATCATCGCGACCGTGCACTACAGCACGTACAGCCCGGAGCCGGGCGAGCCGGATCCGCAAGAGCGCGAGTACGCGTGGAACGGCAGCAAGTTCACCCAGGTCGGTGGGCCCACCACGTTCGCACCGGCCAAGACCGACCTCTCGCTGACCGCGAGCCCGCTGCGGCTGGGCCCGGCCCAGAACGGCAAACGGACCGGGACGGTGACGCTGACGCTGACGGGCAGCGGCCCCGACGACTCGCATTCGATCGACATCGAGCTGTCCACCGGCCATCGGATCACGATCGAGGGCCATCCGGGCAACGTGATCAAGCACGGACCGGTCAAGGCCGAGGAGACCAGGACGATCACCCTGACCGTGACGATCGAGGTCGGCTCCGGCCAGTCGCCGCTGAGCATCGGCGCGGGGATCACCTCGTACGCCAATGACTCGAACCGGGACAACAACTTCGTCACCATCGAGGTCACCGAATGAGAGCCGCGCTGCCGGCTGTGCTGCTGCTCGCCCTCGCCGCGTGCGAGGGCGAGCAGCCCGTGCGTAGCGGGCTGGTCGGCCCCAGCAGCGAGCTGAAGATCGAGGAGATCAAGCCGGAGTGTGCCCAGGGGCGCGTGCAGAACGTGGCCTACAGCAACCTCGATGACGATCCGGCGTTCGAGACGGCCGCCTATGTGCTGTGCGAGAAGGACTGGCATATCGCCGCTTACGCACGCGACCAGAAGACCGGCGACATCATCCGGCTCGGCGTTGTCCTGCAGAGTGGGCCGGGCGAACAGATGCTCAGCATGAGCCAGCGCATCTGGGGCGGGGTCTTCGTCGTGGTCGGCTTCGACGACGGGCGCCCCCGCGAAAGCCGTGAGTATGCCTGGACGGGCAGCAAATACGCCCAGGTGGGCGGCTGAGACCGGGCCCGCTCCACGTCGGTCTGCCAATCCAGGCGGAGCGGGCCCCCTTTTCTCGTCGATCATGAACTTACGTCCATGTTCGACGGCGTGTCGTGACACTAACTTCTTGGTCAACATCGGCTGGCCCCGGTGGACCCGGTTGGGCTGACCGGGTCCACCGCGAGGCTCGAATACGGGTACGGTTTCCCGCGTGAGTCACTCCTTCCAGGTCGACCTCCGCGGCGTAGTCGACCTGCTCAGCCACCACCTCTACGCCAGCCCGCGGGTCTACGTGCGCGAGTTGTTGCAAAACGCGGTCGATGCGATCACCGCCGCCGGGATCGACCACGGGCTGGTGCGCATCGACTGCGACGGCACAGGGCTGACCATCCGCGACAACGGCATCGGGCTGACCCTGGCGCAGGTGCACGAGCTGCTGGCCACGATCGGGCGCTCGGGCAAGCGCGACGAGCTGGGCTTCGGCCGGCACGAGTTTCTGGGCCAGTTCGGCATCGGGCTGCTGTCGTGCTTCCTGGTGGCTGACGAGATCCGGGTGGTCACGCGCAGCGGGGACGAGCCGACCGTGTACTGGACGGGGTACTCAGACGGGCGCTACGAGACCGGCGACGGCCCGGCCCGGCCCGAGCCGGGCACGACCGTCACGCTGCTGCCGCGACACGGTGAGGAGGCATGGCTGGCCGAGCCGCGCGTGCTGGAGCTGGCCCGCCTGTTCGGCTCGCTGCTGCCGGTCACTGTCCAAGTTGGACAGACGGTGGTCACGGGCCGGCCGCTGCCCTGGGATGCGGACGGCGATCGCGTGCGTTACTGCCAGGAGGTGTTCGGGTTCACGCCCTATGACGTGATCGACCTCAACGTGCCGGAGGCGGGGCTGCGCGGGCTGGCGTTCGTGCTGCCGGCCCCGGCGAGCCCGGCAGCCCGCGCTGGGCATCGCGTCTATCTCAAGCGCATGCTGCTGGCCGAGGGCGCCGAAGGACTGCTGCCGGAGTGGGCGTTTTTCGCGCGCTGCGTGGTGAACGCGACCGAGCTGCGCCCGACCGCGAGCCGTGAGGCGCTCTATGAGGACGGGCTGCTGGAGCAGACGCGCGAGGCGCTGGGCGCGCAACTGCGCGGCTGGCTGGTCAATCTGGCCCATCAGGATCCCGGGCGGGTCATCGACTTCCTGCGCATCCACCACGTCGGGGTGAAGGCCCTGGCGCTGCACGACGACGAGATGCTGCAGCTGGTCGCGCAGTGGTGGCCGATGGAGACCAACGTCGGGCGGCTCACGCTCAGCGAGGTGCGCGAGCGGTACCAAATAATCAGATATTGCTCAACCCTCGACGAGTTCCGGCAGCTCGCCGCGGTCGCCGCCGCCCAGCAGCTGGCCGTGGTCAACGGTGGGTACACCTACGACATGGAGCTGATAGAAAGACTTCCCGCGATGGATCCGGGATATATGGTCGACCGGCTCGACCCGAGCGACCTGACCACCCGGTTCCACGTGCTCGATCTGGCCGAAGAGCTTGACATGCGGGGCTTCCTGACCACCGCGCAGCGCACGCTCGACCGGCTGGGATGCGAGGTGGTGGTGCGCGGCTTCGACCCGGTGACGCTGCCCGCGCTCTATCTGGTCGACCGCGACGCCACGTTCCAGCGGCACCTGCGCGACACCCGCGAGGTGGCCGACGAGGCGTGGGCGGGAGTCCTTGCGGCGTTTGAACAATCGGCCGCCCAGGCGCGCCCGCAGCTGGTCGTCAACCACCGCAACGCGCTGGTGCGCCGGATCGCCTCGCTGGGCGATCCCAAACTGATGGAGCTCGCCGTTGAGGGGTTGTATGGCCAGGCGCTGCTGCTCGGCCACCACCCGCTGCGGCCCGCCGACACGGCCCTGCTCAACCGGTCGTTCCTCGGGCTGCTCGACCGGGCCGTGCTGGGAGGCGGATCATGACGACTTCCCCGGACCGGGTGCGCGCCCTCATCGACCAGTCGTGGGACATGCCCTATGGCGCGGCGCAGATCGCGCTCACCGAGGAGGCGATCGCGCAGGCCGACGCGATGGGCGACGACGATCTGCGGTTCGACGCGCGGATGGCCGCGACCAACGCCTATCAGCACGGTGGCGAGCCGGCCAAGGGGTTCGTGACGTTCTCGTGGTGCCTGGCGCACTATGACCGTGACCCGGCGCGCTTCGGCCATCACGAGCACCTGCTGCTCTGGTACTTCAAATACATGGTGCATTCTTTGACCCGATTTCCTGAGGTACCGCTTGAGCGCACCTATGCCGTGCTCGACGACATGCAGCGGCGGTTCGCGCAGGGCGGGCACAGTTTGCAGACGGTGCACAAGCATCGCTGGCTGGTCGCGATGCACATCGGCGACATGGAGGCGGCCGAAAGGCATTACGACGCATGGCAATCCGCGCCACGGGACTCCAATTCGGACTGTCAGGGGTGCGACCCGACCGATCAGGTGTGGCACCTGGCGCAGCAGGGGCGCTACGAGGAGGCGATCGCGCTCACCGGTCCCGTGCTCGCGGGCCGGCTCACCTGCGCCGAGCAGCCGCAGTCGATCCTGACTCAGCTGCTCATCCCGTACCTGCGCACGGGTCGGCTGGATGAGGCCCGAGCGGCGCATCACACGGCCTACCGGGCGATCCGGCGCAGCGTGGCCAACCTGTCCGACCTCGCCGACCACCTGTACTTCCTCGCCGTGTGCGGCAACGAGTCCTACGCGCGGGAGCTGATGGAGCGCCATCTGTCGTGGTTGGACAGACCGGCCACGCCCTATGGCGAGATGTGGTTCAGCGCGGCGGCCGCGCTGGTGCTCAGCCGCCTGGGCGAGGCGCGGCACGCCGAATTCGCCGAGCGCGCGTTGGCTCTGGCAAAGCGCTTCGACGCGCGCAACGGCACCGGCCACCAGAGCGAGCAGGTGCGCGCCTGCCTTGCGGCGCAACCGATCGTGGCCAAGCTGCCAATGAGCCTGACCGCGCAGCTGGCGCGCCCGGCGCAGGCACCGGCTGCTCCCGCGCCCAAGGAGCGTCCAAAGGCGACACTCGACGACGTGCCCGCCGGGGCCGGGCTGGACGAGCTGCTCGACCTCGCCGAGGACGCGCTGTGGCGGGACGACTCGGCCCGGGTCGAGGCGCTCTGGGCACGGGTCACCGAGCTCACCGGCGGTGACGACCTCACCGCCCTGCAGCGCGGGCGGGTGGCCGACCTCGCGGGCATGCGGATGTACGACGGGGACTCGCGCGAGCTGGTCGAGAAGTGGCACGAGGCCGTCCGGTGGTATGAGGCGGCGGGCGACACGATCCGGCGGGCGCGCACGCGCGGGCGCATCGGCCTGCACCGATGCCGGCACGGTGAGCCCGACCAGGGCCTGGAGCAGGTGCGTGAGACGACCGATTTCCTGCTGGCGCACGGCTCGCCCCGGGACCACGCCGGAGCGCTGCGCCGCCTCGCGGTCGCGTTGCTGCACGTGGGGGCACCGGCCGAGGCGATCGAGACCCTCGACAAGCTCGACGGCGTGCCCGAGCCCGACCCCGGCCCACGGGTCCGCCTGCAGGCCACGATGATCCGCGCCCAGGCGCTCGGCGCCGACGGCCGGCTGGACGAGGCCCTCATCGCCGGGCAGTCGCTTGTGGACGGTGGGCGCGCGGCGGGCGAGGGCGAGCTGGTCGCGCTCGGCGAGTTCATCCTGGGCCAGGCGCACCTGTTGCGCGAGGACAGCGACGCGGCGGTTGCCGCCTACGAGCGTGCGCTGCGCCACGCCGATCTGCCGTTCGAGCTGGTCCGCGAGGTGCGGGAACGGCTCGGCATGCTGCTGGCCGGCACGGGCCGCTCGGCCGAGGCGGTCGACGACCTCGCCTCGCTGGTGGCCCGGCTGGTCACCGAGGGGCAGGAGGCCGAGGCCGATTACGCCCGCTTCCAGCTCGCGGTGGCCCTGTTCAACGCCGACCGGGCCAACGACGCGGCCGAGGTGGCCGAGGAGGCGCTCTACGGTGCCGAGCGCGCGGGCAGCCAGGGGCTGGCCGATCAGGTCAGGCACCTGCTCTCGGCGATCTATCAGCGTCTGGACGACCCCGGCCAGGCGCTGGCCCACCTGGACCAGCTGGCCGCCAACCTCAACGGGTTCGACCACGCACAGGCCCGCGCCAGCGTGCTGGAACAGGCCGGCGATCTGCTCTATGAGCAGGACCGCGACGGGCAGGCGGCGCAGCGGTTCGAGGCGGCCGCGGCCGCATATGACGTGGCCGGGCTGCCGGTCGACCGGCTGCGCATGCTGCGCCGGCAGGCCGTGGCCGCGATGTTCGGGTTCGGCGCCGACACGGCCCGGGAGGTGCTCGCCGCCGCCGACCGGCACGCCGCGACCCTGCCCACCCACGAGCCGGACAGCCAGTACGAGCTGGCCTGGCTGGCCCTCGACGGGGCGCGCGTGCTCGCAGGGGCCGGTGACGCCGAATCGGCGCTCGAACGAGTGCGCCCGGTGCCCGAGGCCTTCCGCTCCTTGGGATCTTTTGGCGAAGCCTTCCTCGCCGAGTTGACGATGGGCGAAGTGCTGCTCACACTGGGCCGACCCGATGCCGCGGAGCGCGTGCTGCGCGGTGTGGTCGGTGGCCTCCCGCGCGATGCGGGGGCGCTGCCCCGGGCGGCGTATGCACTGGCGCATGCGCTCGCGCAGCAGGACAAGATGGAGGAAGCACGCAAGCTGGCAGGTGAGTATGGATTCGACCTGGAATAAACTCGTTTACTCGCGAGTAGTGTTCTTGCCGTGACAGTCACCATCAAGGGCACCGGCAAACGCAAGTCGCGGCGCGACGAGATCCTGGAGATCGCCGTCGGCCTGTTCGCCTCGCGCGGCTACCACGGCGTGTCGATGGACGACATCGGCACCGCGGCGGGGGTCACCGGGCCCGCGCTCTATCACCACTTCGCGGGCAAGGAGGCGATGCTCGCCGCCGCGCTCAAGCCGGTCAGCGAGGGCCTGCTGAGCGGGGGCCAGGCGTGCGTGGCCGAAAGCGGCGGGGACGCCACCGCGGCGCTGCGCAGGCTGGTCGACTTCCACGTCGAGTTCGCCTTGAACAACCCCGCCGTGATCGCCCTGCACCTGCACGAGCTCGACCGGCTGCCGGAGGAGCCCCGGCGCGAGATCCGCCGGCTGCAGCGGCAATACGTCGAGGTGTGGGTGGACATGCTGACCAAGGCTCGCACGCGGTTGGCGGCCGCGGAGGCACGGGTGCTCGCGCACGCCGCGTTCGGCCTGATGAACTCGACCCCGTTCCTGGGCGGCGAGGTGGAGCGTGATCGCCGCGCGTCGCTGCTGCGCGACGCCACACTTAGAGCCTTGCTTGGCTGACTCCTACAAAACTTGTCGGCGGGTTTTGACAAGCCGCGCCTAGTTGACGTCGAGTCCCGGCCATTACCGTCGGCTAGGTCGTGCCTTTGGAGGGAGACTTTCGATGATCGAGTCGGTGTTGGTGGCAAACCGGGGCGAGATCGCGCGCCGCGTCATCCGGACCGCGAAGCGGCTGGGCATCCGGTCCATCGCGGTTTACTCCGAGGCAGACGCCGATCTTCCGTTCGCCAGGGAGGCCGATGAGGCCGTGCTGATCGGGCCGGCCAACCCCGCCGAGTCCTACCGCAACACCGAGGCCATCCTGAACGCGGCCAAGCAGACCGGCGCGCAGGCCATCCACCCCGGTTACGGGTTCCTGTCGGAAAACGCCGACTTCGCGCGCATGGTGACCGAGCACGGGCTGATCTGGATCGGGCCGGGGGCCGAGGCGATCACGGCCATGGGCGACAAGATCAATGCACGCAATCTGATGGCGGCGGCCGGGGTGCCGGTCGCACCGGGGACGCAGGATCCGGTCGCGTCGGTCGAGCTCGCCCTGCAGGCCGCGAGCGATATTGGGTACCCGATAATGGTCAAGGCCGCGGCAGGCGGCGGCGGGATGGGGATGGCGGTGGCCACCGACGAGGCCTCCCTCGAAGCCGAATACGAGCGGGTGCGCGGCTTCGCCGAGCGCATGTTCGGCGACGGTTCGGTGCTGCTGGAGCGCTATTTCCCGCGGGTGCGCCACATCGAGGTGCAGATCCTGGGCCTGGCCGACGGCAGCGTGGTGGCGCTGGGCGAGCGCGAGTGCTCGGTGCAGCGGCGCAACCAGAAGCTCGTGGAGGAGTCGCCCTCGCCCGCGCTCACGCCCGAGCAGCGCAGCGCACTGCTCGCGGCCGCGGTCCGGGCCGGCGAGGCGGTCAACTATCGCAACGCGGGCACGGTCGAGTGCCTGTTCGACCCGACCGCGGGGGAGTTCTTCTTCCTGGAGATGAACACCCGGCTGCAGGTCGAGCACCCGGTCACCGAGGCCGTGTTCGGCATCGACCTGGTAGAGGCGCAGTTCCGGGTGGCCTCGGGCCTGCCGGCGGACGTGCCGACCGTCGCGAATGGACATGCGATCGAGTTCCGGGTCAACGCCGAGGATCCGAAGCGCTTCCTGCCCGGACCGGGCGCGATCACGACCTGGGTCGAGCCGCTCGACCTGCCGGGGGTGCGGGTCGACTCCGGCTATCGCGAGGGCAACAAGGTGACGCCCAACTACGACTCGCTCATGGCCAAGCTGATCGTCTTTGGCGCCGACCGGGCCGAGGCCATCGAGCGGGCCAAGGCGGCCGTCGCGGCGTTCGAGATCGCCGGGCCCAAGAACAACCTGCCGTTCTTCATCGAGCTGTTGTCCAACGACGAGTTCACCTCCGGCGACTACGACACCGCGCTCGTCTCAAGGATGCGCTGACTCTCAAGACACGGTGAACGAGCGTTAAGCTTGCGGCATGGACAGGTGGCCGGCAAGGGTTTCGATTCGTGAGGTGGGCCCGCGGGACGGGCTCCAAAACGAGCAGCCCGTCCCGACGGCCGACAAGGTGCGGCTGATCGAGGCGCTCGGCGCGACCGGGGTCGGGCGCATCGAGGCGGTGTCGTTCGTGCACCCCAAGGCCATCCCGCAGATGGCCGACGCCGACGAGGTGTGGGGCTCGATCAAGCGTTTTCCCGAGGTTCGCTACAGCGCGCTCGTGCCCAACGTGCGTGGCGCGCAGCGGGCGCTCGACGCCCGGTTCACCGAGGTCGAGGTCGTCGTGTCGGCCAGCGACACGCACAACCGGCGCAACATCAACCGGTCCACCGACGAGTCGCTCGACGACATCGCGGCCCTGGTGGAAATGTTGCACGGGGCCGGGGCGACCGCCGAGGTCATCATCGCCACCAGCTTCGGGTGCCCCTATGAGGGCGACGTCGACCCGGGCCGGGTGGCCGCGATCGTCGACCGGGTGGTCGCCCACGGGGCCGACCGGGTGGCGTTCGGCGACACCACCGGCATGGCCACGCCCACGCGCGTGCGCGACGTTGTGTCCCGTGTGCGCGAGAGGCATTCCGAGGTGCCGATGTTGCTGCACTTCCACAACACGCGCGGCACGGCCCTGGCCAACATCCTGATCGCGCTGGAGCTCGGAGTCACCGAGTTCGACGCGAGCGTGGGTGGGCTGGGTGGCTGTCCCTATGCGCCGGGCGCGACCGGCAACGTGGCCACCGAGGAGGTCGTGCACATGCTGCACGACATGGGCATCGACACGGGCATCGACCTCGAAAAGATGATCGATGCGGCCCGGTTGGCCCAGGAGATCGTCGGGCGGGAGCTGCCGTCCGGCGTGCTCAGGGCCGGGCCGCGCACACGCCTGGTCGGCTGATCAGCCTATTGGCACGGAGTGCGGCCCGCACATTGAATATGGCGCATGTTTACAACTTCACGGGGGGCTGGGGTGATCGCGACCGTGGCGATCCTTGTCTCCCTTGGCATCGCAGCCCCGGCACGGGCCGAAACCGCCGCCATCTCCGGGCGCATCACCGACCACACCGGCGCACCCGCGGCGGGGGTCTCCATATTCTCGTCCAATGAGGACGGGACGTCCGTCGGAGGCGCGTCGACCAACGCGAGCGGCGCATACCGCATCGCCAACCTCAAGCCCGGCCGGTTCTATCTGGACCTGCGCACCAATTGGGGCGGCACCAGGCAGACCGAGCGGTTCGACGTGTCCGGTGAGACCGTCTTCGACTACGCGCTGCCGGCCATCGGGTCGGTCACCGGGCGCCTGTCCAAACAGGACGGCACCGGCGCCGCTGACGTCACGGTCGGTGTCACCGGCAACTGGCGCACCACGAGGACCGACGCCAACGGCGACTGGCGGGTGGAGCAGGTGTTCGCCGGGGCCGATGCGATCGTTACATACTTCGACCCACGCCAAGGCATCCAGCAGTACGCCTACGGCAAGCTGACCCATGCCACGGCCGATCGGGTCACCGTGGTCGGCGGGCAGACCACGACGGTCAACGAGGTGGTGCTGCCCACCGGTTCCGTGCGCGTCACGGCGAAGGACTCGGTCACCGGTGCGCCGGTGCTCAACTTCATCGCGTCGGCACGGTTTGCCAGGCACGAGACCAGCGCCGGCGAGGCGATCCTCGACAACGTCACGGCCGGGACGCACGTGCTGTACGTAGACTCGCCCGGCTATATCGCGCAAGACCCCAAGGAGGTCACGGTCGTGGCCGGGCAGCGGGTCGACATCGAGGTGACGCTCACGCCCGAGGCGAAGATCGATGTCACGGTGGTCGATGCCATCACAGGTGCGCCCCTGCGCGGCGTGTGCGTGGCGGCGGTGTCCCCGCGCCACGTGCCGGAGGACGGCTGCTGGAACACGACCGGCGACGACGGCCGGCTGACCATCGCCGGGCTGCCGGCGGGCGGGCACCAGCTGCTCGCCGTCCCGACCGAGGCGCCGGGCCATGGCGCGCAATGGGTCGGCGTGTCCGGCGGCACGGGCCGCCAGGTCCTGGCCGCGACCGTCGAGG